>NZ_JAUBRJ010000002.1:0-207169 GCF_036701805.1 Microcoleus sp. N3A4 | reverse complement strand
GCAGGTTTTTTGTATGTGTCGTAAAAGACACTACAAAAATTGCAAAGATATTGTAAAGACGACAAGATGAATTCAGGGGCTTGTTCTTCTTTTAATCGAAAATCCAAAATCTCAAATCTAAAATCGATATGAATGGATTCTAATACCGTTTTCATATATTTTTATCCCTGAAGCCTTGCTCCCCTCCCTAATTTTGCCTTAAGGAGGTGTATGCTTCTACTCTAGCGCAGGTTTTTTGTATGTGTCGTAAAAGACACTACAAAAATTGCAAAGATATTGTAAAGACGACAAGATGAATTCAGGTGCTTGTTCTTCTTTTAATCGAAAATCCAAAATCTCAAATCTAAAATCGATTGACTGCTTTCACCAGCGACTGACAGGCCCGCAGGAAAACGGCAACATCGACCCCAAGTGCCACGTACTGAACGCCAGCATCAATCCACTGCTTGGCGATTTCGGGGTTTTCGGCAAAAGTACCAGCCGCTTTGCCTGCTTTGCGGATGGTTTGCACGGCCTCCTGCATCATGTCGATGACTCGGGGATCGCGGACTTGGCCGGGAAGACCGATCGACTGTGACAGATCGTAAGGCCCCAGAAAAATCACGTCAACCTCTGGCACAGTAACAATTTCTGCTAGGTTGTCGATGCCGCCTTTGCCTTCGACATGAATCACAACTAAAGATTCTTCGTTGAGTTTGTCGGTGATATTTGTACCTGCGGCGGTGTAAAGTCCGGCGCGCGTAGCAAAGGAAAGGCCTCGCGTGCCCAGAGGACTGTATTTAGCGCTTTTGACAGCGGTTTCGGCATCAATTTTGCTTTCAATTTGAGGTACTTGAACGCCTGCACTGCCGATGTCGAGAGCTCGTTGAATTTGCGGCCCGTCGTTTTTGCGGACGCGAACAATCGGTGCAATTCCGGTGCAGTCGGCGGCGCGGCACAAATCTTCAGCAGCAAGCGGGTGCAGGGGGCCGTGTTCCATGTCGATGACGGCGAAATCAAATCCAGCGTGACCGCAGATTTCTATGAATGCCGGATAAGCGCAGTTCATAAATAAACCGAGGACTGTTTCGCCTTGTTTAATTTTTTGTTTTAGTTGGTTTTGACGCATGGGTAATGCCGAAAAATTGATATTTTTTTACCGCCGATGAATGCCGGTGAACTCAGATTATTTTTAATAATACACCTAAACTATTGCCGTTATAAATTACTTTATGTTAAGAGGATCGCTAAAAATTTTATAGCAGCTTTTGCTTCTATCTTAAAGGGAATTAAGCACAAAAGCCAGCCAAAAATAAACATTCCTAAGATTGGTAAAAATATTGCTCCCACGGAAGGTTCGACTAACCAAGCAAATAAAGAAAACATTCCAATACTGCCAGTTGTCCACAGCCAAAGCATCAAAAATGCTAGGACTATTTTATTTAAAGTCATGTTAATTTTGATGGAACAACCGAAGGGTTGAGAATGGATCTTTCCTTCTATAATTGGGAAAAATAAATGACTGCCGATGATGATACGATTGATTTTGAAGGTATTGCCAGAAATTCTTCCTTCATAAGGTTTTGGAGGTGGCGGACCAAAGGGTATAATTATTTTTAAAAGTTTGGGATGAGTGACAATTTCGTCCAACCTACGCAAAACTTCCGAAAAAGTTAAACTGGTAGTAATTGTTAAACTATCAAAAGGAATCAATGAGCTAAAAAATTTGACGATAAATTTGACGATATTGAGCATAAGTTTGAGCCGGCTGTTCAATAGTTGTTGCTGGTATTAATGCCTCTTCAATAAAAAGTTTTTCCTGACTGTACCACGAAATACCAGTATACTGCAAAATAAACATTTGGATGCGATGAGTGTTTTTTGCTTATGTCAAAATTAATTCCACAATCTCCGATGAAACTTCGAGGGTATCTATTTTCGCTCAAAGGTCGATCGATCCTTAGCCTCACCCTCGGCATCATTTCCGCGATTGGGAGCATTTCGCCAATATTTGCCGCACCTCCCCGCAATCCCGACACTGCTGAAACTTGCGACATTCTAGTAGCAGGCGGCGGGCTCGCAGGCGCTGCTACCGCTTACGAAGGTTTGCTGGCGGGGCGCACAGTTTGCCTGACTGAAATTACTGACTGGGTAGGCGGTCAAATTTCCTCCCAGGGAACTTCCGCACTCGATGAAAGAGAGACTCAGCGATCGCTCTTATTTTACCCCCGCGGCTACCTAGAATTGCGGCGGCGGATCGAGGAACATTACGGCCGGCTAAATCCCGGAGGCTGTTGGGTTAGCTATTCGTGTTTCATGCCCTACGACGGTCACAAAATTCTATTTAACATCTTGCAGGATGCCGCTAAAAAAGGCAAAGGCACGCTGAAATGGTTTCCCAATACGGTTATTAAAGAACTAGCAATTACTCCTGCTGTGGCGGGGAATGCGGTTGGGGGTCAACAAATTAAAAGTGCGATCGCCATTCAACACAAACCGGCCGCCAACACCCCGCCCGTCAACACCGAAACTCTTTCTCAGACTATCGAAGATGCCTATCGCTACGAAAATTCAGCGCGATTTAACAAAACTATTATTCGGTTTATTCCCAAACCACATAACCAGTCAAATTCTCAACCTAAAGGTGCTGATTGGTACATTGTAGATGCCACCGAAACAGGCGAATTGATCGGACTTGCAGATGTTCCTTACCGCCTCGGAATTGACCCGCGTTCACCTCTCGAACCTTCCTCCCCCAGCCCGAGCGGCGACGCTTACTGCACTCAAGGTTTTACCTACACTTTTGCAATGCAGGCAACGAAGGAACCGCAGCCGCATCAAGCGCCGTCTTTTTATCAACAATACGCTCCTTACTACAGTTACGAATTGCAGAGACTGGCGAGCTTTCCCTTAGTTTTCAGCTACCGCCAAATCAGGAGCGTGAGACCCGATCGAAAGCGACCTTCAGACCCGAAGCAATTCCCGATTTATCCGGGGGATATTTCGATGCAAAACTGGACTTGGGGCAATGACTATCGTCCCGGTTCTGCCCAGGATAATTTAATTTATTCTCGCGAGCAGTTGCAAGAGTCCGGTCAACTGCAATCAGGGGGATGGATGGGCGGCTTGCGAACGGAAACTTTACGCAAAGGAGAGGAAAATGCCCAAGGATTTTTCTACTGGCTGGTAACAGGAACTACTGACTCGCAGCTAGGAGAGGGAGTGAAAAAGCCTAATCCCAACAATCGTTTTTTGAGCGGTTTGGATTCGCCGATGGGGACGGTGCACGGACTTTCTAAATATCCTTATATGCGGGAGGGCAGGCGCATTATTGGGCGACCGAGTTTCAATCAGCCTCAAGGTTTTACAGTGTGGGAAGTTGATATGTCTCGCACTGATTTTACGGCTGATTTTTACCGCCAGAATTTGTCGGAGGAAGAGTATCGAGATTTGTGGTTGGCTGTGGGTGGTTTGAACGCGCCGGCTTTGGCCGTGGGAAGTCAATCGGTAGAGGATACAAAATCGCGATCGCGCGCTACGATTTATCCTGATTCTGTGGGTATCGGTCATTATGCGATCGACTTTCACCCCTGCATGACCAACAGTCCGCCGGAAGCACCGGGAAATACCGAACGGGAAGGCACTCGCAAAGCTCAAGGTCAAGCTTATCCGTTCCAAATTCCGCTGCGGGCAATGATTCCTCAAAAGATTGACAATATGTTAGTGGCGGGTAAAAGTATTGCTGTCAGCCACACGGCAGCGGCTGCTTATCGAGTGCATTCTTTTGAATGGTCTGCCGGTGCTGCGGCGGGAGTTACGGCTGCTTTTTCCCTGGAAAAGGGGATTTTACCTTATGAATTAGTGGACGAATTGCCGTCCCGCGAGCCAAACTTGGAAGTGTTGCAGTTGCGGTTGCAGCAAAATAAGAATCCGATCGCATTTCCGGGTACTTCTATCTTCAATAGTTCCTGGCAAAACTGGAAGTAATCGCAGTTCGCAATCAGTAGGGTGCACAGTGCCAGCTTTGTCTGGCACGATCGTTATTTAGGCAGTTTGAACTTGATTTTGAACGGCATTGAGCTAAAGTAGTGTTAGGTTGTAATCGATCGCTGAGTGTGACAACGTACCAGAAATCTGCAAATTGCATCAAGCACGGTTTATGAGGTGGATATGCTGAAAACGCTTTGGGCTACTGTTAGACAAGGGAAAATTGAACTGCTGGAGTTATCAGAGTTACCCGAAGGGGCAAAAATATTAGTAACACTCTTACCTGATGAAGAAGCTGAGTTTTGGCTTCAAGCCAGTCAAACATCACTAGATACAGTTTGGGATAATACTGAGGATGATGTCTATGCCCAGCTACTCTAAAAATGACATAATTTTGGTTAGATATCCGTTTTCAGACTTGTCTAGTTCTAAGGTAAGACCAGCAATTGTTGTGAGTGCGCCTCACGTATCTCAAGACATCATAATTGTGCCATTGACAAGCAAAACTGCATCGTTACTTGAGGGTGAATTCGTACTTGCTGAATGGTCAACAGTAGGGTTAAATGTGGCTACAGCAGTTAAGCGAGGTTTGTATACAGTACATGAAAGCTTGGTTGTAAGGACGATTGGCAAATTAGCAGATTCTGATGCTGAGCGACTGGAGCAATCTCTCCGAGGTTGGTTGGGGTTTTAGTGCAGCTATACATTATAATATTTCCTGTTCGTCGGGCTTCGCAGAAAAAGCCGGAAAATATCTTTAGGTTATATTCATTTGCTTGACAGCAAGCTCGATCTATCTGAAACAGGTCATTGATACAAAACTAAAAAAACCTGTACAGTAAAAAATTACATTTAGAGTTAATTTGTCAAAAACGTTACTAAACCGGCTCGATTTGAAACTGCCACAGATCGCAATTTCGCCCGCTCGCTGTCCATCTGAGAAACTTGCTGCAAATTATACAGCCACGATCGCGATCGCCTGCATTCTTTTGTGGTTATAGTTTGAAAACACGCCCTAATCGTCAAACAGCCGACAAATAACAACCAACAACTCCCAATAGCTGATAAACAGCAATTTGTCATCCACCTTTTGATAGAAGCAATCAGCGACTGCTTTATTCAGATAATAGAAATAATCTCAAAACTCAAAATTATTCCCCCTCCCCCTTCCCAATCGCCAAAGGTAACGGTCATGTCAACTGCACAGATAACAAAGGAAAGTCCAAATAATGGTTATGCCAAACAGTTACTCAGAACCTTAGTAGCTGTCAAAAAAGGGGACTTTTCAGTTCGGATGCCCATAGATCAGACCGGTCTAGCGGGGAAAATTGCTGACGAACTTAACGACATTATCGATCTCAATGAGAGAATGGCGGCCGAACTCGATCGCATCGGCACAGTTGTCGGTAAAGAAGGCAAAATCGCCCAGCGGGCAACCATTGGCAGCGCCGAGGGGTCTTGGGCAGCTAGCGTAGATTCTGTTAATACCCTAATTACAGATTTAGTGCAACCAACCTCAGAAACCGCTAGAGTAATTCGGGCCGTAGCAAAAGGAGATTTATCGCAAACCATCGCCTTAGAAATAGAAGACAGACCCCTCAAAGGAGAATTCCTTCAAACAGCGCAAATTGTTAACACAATGGTAGACCAGTTGAGCTCCTTTGCGTCGGAAGTAACGCGGGTTGCTAGGGAAGTGGGAACCGAAGGCAAATTAGGCGTGCAAGCTGAAGTTAAAGGAGTTGCAGGAACCTGGAAAGATTTAACTGATTCAGTTAACTCGATGGCCGGGAATTTAACAGCACAAGTGCGGAACATTGCCGAAGTGACAACCGCTGTGGCAAATGGCGATTTATCCAAAAAAATTACTGTCGATGTGAAAGGGGAAATTCTCGAACTGAAAAACACGATTAACATCATGGTGGATCAGTTGAGTTCCTTCGCATCTGAAGTAACCCGGGTGGCTAGGGAAGTGGGAACGGAAGGCAAATTAGGCGTGCAAGCTGAAGTCAGAGGAGTTGCAGGAACCTGGAAAGATTTAACGGATTCAGTTAACTCAATGGCCGGGAATTTAACAGCACAAGTACGGAACATTGCTGACGTGACGACGGCTGTGGCAAATGGCGACTTATCTAAAAAAATTACTGTCGATGTGAAAGGGGAAATTCTCGAACTGAAAAACACGATTAACATCATGGTGGATCAGTTGAATTCCTTTGCATCTGAAGTAACGCGGGTGGCGAGAGAAGTAGGTTCCGAAGGCAAACTCGGCGGTCAAGCAGAAGTTAAAGGAGTTGCAGGAACTTGGAAGGATTTAACTGATAGCGTTAACTTTATGGCAGGCAGTTTGACAGCACAAGTGCGAAACATTGCTGAAGTGACAACCGCTGTGGCCAAGGGCGATTTATCTAAGAAAATTACTGTCGATGTTAAAGGCGAAATTCTCGAACTCAAAAACACCGTCAACACGATGGTTGACCAGTTAAATTCCTTCGCATCTGAAGTCACCAGGGTTGCTAGGGAAGTGGGGACGGAAGGGAAATTAGGCGTACAAGCTGAAGTGCAAGAAGTAGCAGGAACCTGGAAAGATTTAACGGATTCAGTTAACTCAATGGCCGGGAATTTAACAGCACAAGTCCGAAACATTGCTGAGGTGACGACGGCTGTTGCTAACGGTGACTTATCTAAAAAAATTACGGTACAGGTTAAAGGCGAAATTTTAGAACTGAAAAACACGATTAACGTGATGGTGGATCAGCTTAATTCCTTCGCTTCGGAAGTAACGCGGGTGGCTAGAGAAGTGGGTTCCGAAGGTAAGCTGGGCGGGCAAGCAGATGTCCGAGGCGTAGCAGGAACTTGGAAGGATTTAACGGATTCAGTTAATTTTATGGCGGGTAGTTTGACGGAGCAAGTACGGAATATTGCGGCTGTTACGACTGCTGTGGCAAATGGGGATTTATCTAAGAAAATTACTGTCGATGTTAAAGGTGAAATTCTGGAGTTAAAAAACACTGTCAACACGATGGTGGATCAGTTAAATTCCTTCGCTTCTGAAGTAACGCGGGTGGCGCGGGAAGTGGGAACCGAAGGGAAATTAGGCGTGCAAGCTGAAGTTAAAGGAGTTGCAGGAACCTGGAAGGATTTAACGGATTCAGTTAACTCGATGGCTGGGAATTTAACAGCACAAGTGCGGAACATTGCCGAAGTGACGACGGCTGTGGCAAATGGCGATTTGTCCAAGAAAATTACAGTAGATGTTAAAGGTGAAATTCTCGAACTGAAAAACACGATTAACATCATGGTGGATCAGTTGAGTTCCTTCGCATCTGAAGTAACCAGGGTGGCGAGGGAAGTAGGAACGGAAGGCAAATTAGGCGTGCAAGCTTACGTGCGCGGTGTAGGGGGAACTTGGAAAGATTTAACCGATAATGTTAACTTGATGGCGGGAAATTTGACGGCGCAGGTGCGGAATATTGCGGAAGTGACGAAAGCGGTGGCAAATGGCGATTTGTCTAAGAAAATCACCGTCGATGTCAAAGGCGAAATTCTGGAACTGAAAGATACTATTAACGTGATGGTGGATCAGCTTAATTCCTTCGCTTCTGAGGTAACGCGGGTGGCGCGGGAGGTAGGAACTGAGGGTAAATTGGGCGGTCAAGCTGATGTGAAAGGAGTTGCGGGAACTTGGAAAGATTTAACCGACAACGTAAACTCGATGGCGGGGAATTTGACAGCGCAAGTGCGGGGTATTGCTAAGGTTGTGACGGCGGTGGCGAATGGCGATTTGAAGCGCAAATTAATGCTGGAAGCTAAGGGAGAAATTGCGACTCTGGCAGATACGATTAACGAGATGATCGATACGCTGGCGACGTTTGCCGATCAAGTTACTACAGTGGCGCGGGAAGTGGGAATTGAAGGGAAACTGGGCGGCCAGGCGAAGGTTCCGGGCGCGGCGGGGACGTGGCGAGATTTGACGGATAATGTGAATGAATTGGCTGCGAATTTGACTACTCAGTTGCGCGCGATCGCAGAAGTGGCAATTGCTGTTACCAGAGGCGATTTAACGAGGTCTATTTCCGTCGCCACAGAAGGAGAAGTTGCGATCGTTAAGGACAACATTAATCAGATGATTGCCAATCTCCGGGAGACTACGCAGAAAAATACTGAGCAAGATTGGCTGAAAACAAACCTTGCTAAGTTCACTCGAATGCTACAAGGTCAGCGGGATTTAGAAACAGTTTCTAAACTAATTCTCTCAGAATTGACGCCGCTGGTTTCTGCTCAGCATGGCGTCTTCTTTATGATGGAAGCTGTCGAACACGATCCGTTTCTCAAACTGTTAAGTACCTACGCCTACCGCGAACGCAAGCATCTAGGAAATAGATTTAATTTAGGCGAAGGTTTGGTAGGACAGTGCGCCCTGGAAAAGGAACGAATACTGTTGACAGAAGTGCCGGAAAACTACGTTAAAATTTGCTCGGGACTGGGAGAATCTACGCCGTTGAATGTCGTGGTTTTACCCGTACTATTTGAGGGACAAGTAACGGCAGTAATCGAGTTAGCTTCGTTCCGCAGATTCAGCGAAATACACTTGACATTTCTCGACCAACTTACAGAAAGTATCGCCATTGTTTTAAATACAATTGCAGCGAGTATGCGGACGGAAGAGTTGCTGAAACAGTCGCAGTCTTTGGCAGAAGAGTTGCAAACTCAGCAAAAAGAACTGACGGAAACTAACAAGCGTCTCGAACAACAAGCGCAGTCGCTCCGCGCATCTGAGGAACTGTTGAAGAATCAGCAGGAAGAGTTGCAACAAACGAATGAAGAACTAGAAGAACAAGCTGAATTGTTAGCGCTGCAAAATAAGGAAGTTGAGCGGAAAAACCGAGATATCGAACAGGCGAGGGGGTTGCTGGAAGAAAGAGCCGAACAGTTGGCTCTAACTTCTAAGTATAAGTCGGAGTTTCTGGCTAATATGTCTCACGAGTTGCGTACTCCGCTGAATTCGCTGTTGATTCTCGCTCGATTGCTTTCTGATAATACTGAAGGTAATTTGACTCTGAAGCAAGTTGAATACACGCGCACAATTTACTCGGCGGGAACGGATTTGTTAGGGCTGATTAATGACATCTTGGATCTCGCTAAAATTGAATCAGGCACGATGTCGGTGGAAATTGAGCAAGTGTTGTTTCCTGACTTGCGAGATCATTTGGATCGGACTTTCCGCCAAATCGCCCAGGATAAGAAGTTGACTTTTCAAATCGAGCTTGAGAGTGGGTTGCCAAAAGGTCTCTATACTGATGCTAAACGGCTGCAACAAGTTTTGAAGAATCTGCTCTCTAATGCGTTTAAGTTTACAGAGCGGGGCGAGGTGAAATTGCGTGTCGAAGTAGCGCGGGAAGGGTGGAGTTTAGAGATAGAAAGTTTAAGGAGTTCCCCTACTGTTTTGGCTTTCTCAGTTAGCGATACGGGAATTGGGATTTCTGCTGAAAAACACAGGGTTATTTTTGAGGCTTTCCAACAAGCTGATGGTAGCACTAGCCGCAAATACGGGGGCACGGGTTTGGGTTTGTCAATTAGTAGAGAAATCGCTAATCTGTTAGGCGGAGAAATTAAATTGACAAGTCGCCCTGGTGAGGGTAGTAGGTTCACGCTTTATCTGCCGCAAACTTACCAAGAATCGCGAATAATGAATGATAGGGAACCGGAAATGGGCGAGCAAACGGCTCAATTGCCGCCTGCTATTTCTGCCGCAGTTCATTCGCCGAATTTCCACTTGCCGATCGCGCCTTACCCCTCACCTTTAATCTCAGATGACCGAGAAAATATTGAGAGTGGCGATCGCGTGCTGTTGATTATCGAGGATGATGTAAACTTCGCTCGAATTCTTTTGGATATGGCGCAGGAACAGGGTTTTAAAGGTTTAGTTGCTTTGCGGAGCGATATCGGTTTGGCGATGGCGCGAGAGTTCAAGCCAACTGCGATTATGCTGGATCTAAATTTGCCTGTGATGGATGGCTGGACAGTGCTCGATCGCTTGAAGCATAACCCAAGTACGCGCCACATTCCGGTTCACATTGTATCAGTTGAAGAAGGGCGGCAGCGCAGTTTGCAGTTAGGGGCGATCGCCTACCTACAAAAGCCTGTCAGTCGCGACGCATTGAGCAAAGCTTTGACTGATATTAAGGGTTTTGTGGAGCGGAAAGTTAAGAATTTGCTAGTTGTAGAAGACGACGAAACACAACGTCTCAGCATTGTGGATTTAATCGGAAATCACGATGTTGTAACGACGGCTGTGGGGAGCGGTGCAGAGGCGCTAGAAACTTTGAAGTCAGGAAATTTTGACTGCATTGTACTCGATTTGGGACTGCCAGATATGACTGGTTTTGAACTGATCGAGCAGATCAAGCAAGAGGCAACTTTAAAAAGTCTGCCGATTATTATTTATACGGGCAAAGAGTTGACGAGAACCGAAGAAACTCAACTCAAGCGCATGGCGGAAACAATCATTGTTAAAGATGTGCGATCGCCTGAGCGCCTGTTAGATGAAACTGCTTTGTTCTTGCACCGAGTTCAAGCAAATTTGCCGGAACCGAAGCGCCAAATGCTAGAGCAATTGTATCAAACAGATTCGACGCTCGCGGGCAAAAAAGTCTTGATTGTTGACGACGATATGCGGAATATTTTCGCCCTCACGAGTATGCTGGAGCGCCATAAAATGGAAATTGTGTTTGCTGAAAACGGCAGAGAGGGAATTGCTCAACTGCAAAATACGCCTGACATAAATATTGTGTTGATGGACGTGATGATGCCAGAGATGGACGGTTACGAAACAATGCAAGCAATTCGCAATATTCCTCAATTCGCTTCGCTGCCAATGATTGCTCTTACGGCGAAAGCTATGAAGGGCGATCGGGAAAAATGTATCGAAGCTGGGGCGTCTGACTACATTACCAAACCTGTTGATACGGAACAGTTGCTCTCGCTGCTGCGTGTTTGGCTTTATCGATGAAAGAAGTCATTAGTCATTGGTCATTAGTCATTAGTCATTTGAGTGCGAGCGTCTCGCTCGCGAGCGGGACGCTCGCACTCGCAAATAAATATAAGCGATTGCTCGGACTTGATATTACAAATTACCCCTTACCAATTCCCAATTCCCAATTCCCAATTCCCACTTACTAATTTAAAATGCCCGAAAGCCATGAACTTGAAACAATCGAAATTCAACTCCTACTAGAGGGGCTATTTCGCTATTACGGATTTGATTTTCGCAATTATGCTCTTGCCTCTCTCAAGCGTCGTATTTGGAACACTATTCGCTCGGAACGGCTCACCACTGTCTCTGGACTTCAGGAAAAGTTACTCCACAATCCTGCCTGCCTAGACCGTTTCCTGCTGGACATTTCTGTTAATGTAACGACGATGTTTCGCGATCCCAGCTTTTACATTAGTTTCAGAAATAAAGTGGTGCCTGTACTGCGTACTTATCCTTTTATTCGCATTTGGCACGCTGGATGTTCAACTGGAGAAGAAGTCTATTCTATGGCTATATTGCTGCAAGAAGAAGGGCTTTATAACCGCTGTAGGATTTACGCTACTGACATGAATGAATTAGTTTTGAAAACTGCAAGAAGTGGTATTTTCCCGCTGAAACAAATGCAAGAATATACGCAACTCTACCACCAAGCAGGGGGCAAAAAAGCATTTTCTGAGTATTACACTGCTGCCTATGAGAATGCTATGTTTGGCTCCTCACTTAAAGATAACATTGTCTTTGCTCACCACAACCTAGCAACGGATACTTCTTTTAATGAATTTAATGTGATTTTGTGCCGCAATGTGCTGATTTATTTCAATTCACAGCTCCAAGAGCGGGTACACAAGCTTTTTTATGAGAGCCTGGGAATGTTTGGAGTTTTAGGATTAGGACATCAGGAGTCTCTGAGTTTTACACCTTATGAAAAACACTATGAAGCAATTGAAAGGAGTGATAAACTCTACCGAAGAATTAAATAAAAGAAATTTTGAAATAGTGGTTGTTGGCACGTCTTTGGGAGGGCTACAGGCTCTGACAGTCCTGCTGGCAGATTTGCCACAAAGCTTTCCTTTGCCTGTAGTTATTGTCCAACACCGCCATAAGAGTTCTCAGAATAGGCTTACTGAGTTTTTACAACAGCAAAGCTCTCTCCAAATCACAGAGGCAGAAGACAAAGAGCCGATCGCACCGGGACGGGTTTATTTGGCTCCTGCTGACTATCACTTGCTCGTAGAATCGCCCGGAGAGTGGGAGCCGAGCACGTATGAAAAGGACTTGATAGGATGGGGGAGCGCGGCAGTGCAACCAATCCACAATTCAAAATCCCCAATCCTCAATCGCGGAACTCCTACATTTGCACTATCAACTGAGGCTCCTGTCTGCCACGCGCGGCCCTCTATCGATGTGCTGTTTGAGTCTGCTGCTGATGCTTTTGGGGAGAAAGTTATTGGCATAATTTTAACGGGAGCTAGTTCTGATGGCAGTGAAGGGCTGGCAAAAATTAAAGCTGAGGGAGGATTGACATTTGTCGAGGAACCGGCTTCTGCTCTATGCCGGACAATGCCCGCCTCCGCGATCGCAAATGTTGAAGTAGACTGGATTTTACCCCTAGCTCAAATCGCTCCGTGTTTAATCAACTTGCTAAGAATTAAAGATTAAAAAATTTATGAATCTGCAGCGCCCCGATCGAGTAAATGTCCTTCTAGTTGACGATCGCCCAGAAAATTTGGTCGCTCTAGAAGCTATCCTCAACAGCCCCTCTTATAATCTAGTACAAGCAAATTCGGGCGCGGAGGCTCTGAGATGTCTGCTTAATGAAGATTTTGCGGTGATTTTGCTTGATGTGCAGATGCCGGGAATGGATGGATTTGAGACGGCAACATTGATTCGCTCTAGAGATCGATCGCGATCGACTCCGATTATTTTTATCACAGCATTCAGCAGTAATGACACCCATGTTTTTAAAGGTTATTCTCTGGGTGCGGTGGATTACCTCTTCAAACCATTGGAACCGGAAATATTGACATCGAAGGTGCAGGTATTTGTGGAATTGTTCCAAAAAACAGTCGAGGTGAAGCGGCAAGCAACAGAGTTAGCTGCTGTTAATAATGAACTAAGTAAAAGTGAAGAGCGGTTTCGCACTTTATGTGCTTGTTCGCCGCTGGGAATTTACTTAGCTGACGTGGAAGGCCGCTGTACTTACATGAATCCCCGCTGTCAAGCGATTTCCGGGTTGATTTTGGAGGAAAGTTTGGCGTCAGTTTGGCAGCGGTCGGTTCATCCAGAAGATCGCGATCGCGTAGTAGCAGATTTGTTAGCTTGGATTAAAGAAGGTCAGGAATATTCAAACGAGTTTCGATTAGCTTATAACGAAAGCGTGCGTTGGGTTAACGTGCAGTCGTCGCCAATGTTTTCGGATTTGGGAAAACTGATCGGTCACGTTGGCACGGTTAGAGATGTCACAGACCGCAAGCAAGCAGAGGAAGAGCGGGGTAGGCTAATCCACGAGCAGGTGGCGCGGCAGGAAGCTGAGAGAGCTAACCAGATGAAGGATGAATTTCTCGCCATTCTCTCCCATGAACTCCGTACTCCTTTAAATGCAATTCTCGGCTGGTCTAGACTGCTTCGTGCCAAAACATTTGACAGAGAAACTATTGATAAAGCCCTAGAAACAATTGAGCGCAATGCTAAATCTCAAGCGCAACTCATTGAAGATATTTTAGAGGTTTCGCGGATTCTGCGCGGCAAACTAAATTTAAATATGCATCCGATTCAGTTGGAATATGTGATTGAGATGGCAATTGATTCTCTGCGACCGCTAGCTGAGACAAAATCAATTGTAATAGAATGGGAAGGCAGCCAAAATATCGCTAAAGTTCTAGGCGATAGCGATCGCTTGCAGCAAATTGTCGGGAATTTGCTTTCAAATGCGATTAAGTTTACTCCTGAAGAGGGTAAAGTAGAGGTGCGGTTGGAGTCAGTTGGCGATGAGATTCAAATTCAGATAATTGATAGCGGAATTGGTATTGCTCCTGATTTTCTGCCTTATGTTTTCGATCGCTTCCGCCAAGCTGATAGCAGCACAACTAGGTCTTACGGGGGTTTGGGACTGGGATTGGCGATCGTCCGTCATTTGGTGGAACAGCACGGTGGTAAAGTTGACGCAGAGAATAATCCGGGCGAGGGTGCAAAATTTACGGTTTCTCTGCCAGTTGCTGAGGGAAACGGACAAGGTGCAGGGGATGATTGGTCCCAACTCAATGACGCGCCAGAGGCCCTCCCAACTCTTGCTAATTTGCAATTGCTGGTGGTGGATGATGATGATGACACGCGGGAGTTTTTAGTTACTTTACTGGAACAGGAAGGAGCTATGGTGCGATGGGCGACATCGGTGGCCGGGGCTCTAGCTGCACTGGAGAGTTATTGGCCGGATGTGCTGCTGAGCGACATTGGAATGCCGCAAGCAGACGGCTATGAATTGATCGCGCGGGTGAGAGAAATGGAAGTGCTGCGGGGTGGAAAGATGCCTGCGATCGCCCTGACGGCCTACGCGAGAGAGGAAGAGCGCCAGCAAGCGCTGGAAGCTGGTTTCCAGATGCACTTATCTAAACCTGTTGAGATAACTCAGTTAATTGCAGGAGTTGCTAACCTCGCAGGAATCATCAGAAATCCCGCTCCAACTCACATCTTGCACGATGCTCAAGAACAGGCAAGATGCCTGTGAAGCGAAGACTAAATTTTCTTGTGGGGAGTAGGGGTTGGGCAGGAGATCCGCCCCGTGAAGGCTGATTGACAATGGTGCTCTGGGCTTGATTTCCAAGGGACTCGGCGGTTGAAACCGCTTTTTTGACAAGCGAATTTCAAAGGTGGTACCCGCCACGCGATCGATCCGTGGAATCAATCCAAAATCTCAAATCTAAAATCCTCAAGCCCCCGAATTTATCTCGCGCAAGTCAATCTAAAATCTCAAATCTAAAATCTAAAATCGAATGACCCGCCAATCCCGTGCCGATTACTGAGAAAAATATTAAGCTAGCTTAAGGCACGAGCGATCGACAGTTCGGAACAAGACACCCGTTTTTCCACAAAAAGCTGGATATTTGCCGTTTATTGCTTCAACCTACCGTCAAAGTACAAAATTACCCGCCAATCAATACATGAATATTTTTAGCAGTCTGCTTTCTGGCCCAGCTCAAGCACCCCAAGTCAAAAAACAGCGTCGAGGCATTGAAATTAAGTCGGAACGCGAAATCGAAATTATGCGGCAAGCAGCGAAAATCGTTGCAACGGTACTCAAAGAAATTTCCCAAATGGTGAAACCGGGAATGACTACTGCTGATTTGGATGCTTATGCCGAAAGACGCATCCGCGAAATGGGTGCAACTCCCAGTTTTAAAGGTTATCACGGTTTCACGGGATCGATTTGCTCTAGCATTAATAACGAAGCTGTTCACGGCATCCCCAGTCCCAAAAAAGTAATTCGGGCCGGAGATGTTCTTAAAGTAGATACGGGGGCATATTACCAAGGTTTTCACGGCGATTCTTGCATCACGATCGCAGTTGTGGAGGTGACACCGGAATCGGCAAAATTAATTAGAGTTGCAGAAGAAGCTCTCTATAAAGGTATCGAACAAGTGAAGGCGGGAGCGTATTTGCTCGATCTGGCTGGTGCGATCGAAGATCATGTCAAAAGCAACGGTTTTAGCATCGTTGAGGAGTTTACAGGCCACGGTGTCGGGCGAAATTTGCACGAGGAACCGTCGGTTTTCAATTTCCGCACCCGGGAAATGCCGAACGTGAAATTGCGATCGGGTATGACATTGGCGATCGAACCGATTCTGAATGCGGGTTCTAAGTACACTCGCACGCTGGCTGACAAGTGGACTGCTGTAACAGTTGACAATGCTATGTCGGCTCAGTTTGAGCATACTGTGTTGGTGACGGAAACTGGCTATGAAATTTTGACCGATCGTTCAAAAGTTTAAGGGGAAAAAAAGACAATAGTTTTGAGTTTTGAGCTAAAGTTTTTATTCTGTAGGTTGGGTTGAGCGATGGCGAAACCCAACACCTTATTTAAAATGAAGATTTGGGCGGAGCGAAGCGTAGGGTTCGTTCCTCAACCCAACCTACAATATTTACTCGGACTTGATATTATATATTAAAAAGGTAACAGATATGTCAGCACGATTGTTATTGGTAGATGATGAACCGGGCTTGCGGGAAGCGGTACAAGCTTATTTGGAAGATAGCGATTTTGCGGTTGAGGTTGCCAGTAATGCTCGGGATGGGTGGGAACTCTTGCAGCAGCACAATCCCGATTTGGTGATTTCAGACATTATGATGCCGCAGGTGGACGGTTATCAGTTTCTCAAGCAAGTGCGGGAAGATCCTCGCTATAAGGCTTTGCCTGTGGTGTTTTTGACTGCTAAGGGGATGACGGGCGATCGCATTCAAGGCTATCAAGCTGGCTGCGATGCTTATCTTTCTAAGCCCTTCGATCCTGACGAGTTAGTAGCAATTGTCACGAATTTGCTGGCCCGCCGCGCGGCTGCTAAGGAGACGAGCGAAAATGCTGAAAGTCCCGATATTGCTGCTTTGACAAGCCAAATGGCGAGAATTGAGTCTTTGTTGAGCGGGCGGAGTTCGATCGCCCAAAGTCCTTCGCCGATTAAAATTGATTTGACTCCGCGAGAACAAAGTGTTTTGGATTTGGTTGCTCAAGGTTTGATGAATAAGGAAATTGCCCGCCGCTTGGAAACAAGCGTGCGGAATGTGGAAAAGTACGTCAGCCGTTTGTTTAGCAAGACGGGTACTAACAGCCGTACTGAGTTGGTTCGCTTCGCTCTCGAACACGGCTTGACTAAGTAGCAGCCCTCTCGACTTTGCTGGAGGCTCTTCCTTGCCGATCTGCGTTACTAGGAAGAGCCTGGTAACGAGAATTCTGCAAAAACTTAGAAATGTTAAGATATAAATATTGACAGATATTTGGTGGCTGTGGTATAGACACATCAGCAAGCTGACAGCGCTGGAGTGGGAAAACTAATGCGCGATTCCCTACGGGATAGCGACGCCGCGCGTACTCCTCACCGCTTTGAGTCTGACACGGACACTCGCAAAGGCTCGGAAATTACTTAACGGGAAAACCTGACTGTTTAAGAGTTTTCACGTAGTAAAAAGAAAGAGGAATAGTTGCCGCGATACCCTCCGTCAAGCAAACTTGCCGCGAAGTATCACAGATCGGGTTATATCCTGTGGGCAAAAAAGTCACTCTTAATTAATGAGCCTGCTCAGAAACTGATACAAGCCCCTGACTTAAGTCCGAAGCCGCCCACAATTTTAGACCAAAATTCAAGCTCTCAGATTCATCTGTGGAGTAAATCTAAAATCTAAAATCTAAAATCTAAAATTGACTGACAGCGCAGGAAAGTAGCAGCGGATGTTGAATTTATAGCAGCACCAAAGTTTAGTTTATACCAGGAGGATAGCATGAGGAAAATCACGGCGCGACAAACGATAAGTGCCATAGTAGCACTGCCGATCGTACTAATGGCTAATACAACTCAAGCTTTGGCCGCGGATACCGGTCAGAAAATAGATCCAATTAAGAAAGTTTCGGATTTTGGCGACGATCTGGATTTTGATATTGCCGCACCAACAACAATCAGCATTGAAGAAAGCGAGGATTGGGATGAACCTGATTTTGCAGCTACTTTAGATATGGAGATTAGTAAATTTATGACAAACAATCTTCAAGCTGTAATTGATGAGCCACCGCCGGTAGTTTATCTCAGTGATGTGAGGGGCCAGTCAAGCAAGGAATGCCGGATTTCAGCGATCTGCGAATAACTGAATCGGATTTGTGCGATTTGGGCGATCGCCCGGAGCCATTCAAACAAAGACTCTTTGGCTGGGTACAATTTGAGCTAGCGTAAAGATTTCAATAAAATCCGGTTGATTTTGCTGAGAATATGCGAATAACAGAGTATGTATTTTTTAGGGTATGCTTTAATTCGATCCGCTACAACAATAAGTATGCAGGCTGAAAGAAACTTAACTATGTGATTGTTTGCTGTGATTGGTAATCGCAAAAACGGGCTGAAAGAAACTTAACTATGTGATTGTTCGCTGTGATTGGTAATCGCAAAAACGGGTACAAATCAGCTTATATAGCGGTTCTCAAGTAAGTGAGGTACGTAGCCCTAGCTTTAGCCCTCTTAATTGTGCTTATGTAGTTAAGTGAGGTAAGCACCGCCATCAACTCCCATTACCAATTAATAGTCATACCTCATCTACCTGAGAAAGGCTATAGCAACCGCAAAAAGGGTGAGGATGTTCTTAATTGCACTTTCCCCATGCGGTCGATTCCTTATTCCTTCTTTTTACCCGATCGCCCTTCGGCTCCCTTCTTTCCTCAGCATTTGACCGCACCTATTCTGAGAAACTTTTTCAACTATTAATTATGATTAATTCGCACTGCCAGCAAGATACCGCAGCACAGCAAAACAAAAGTTCGCTGCAAACTCTCTCCCGAACTCTGAGAATGTCTCAGGGGCAATTTTCGCTGATTTTGGTACGGTGCAATTACAGCGGGATGAGAGAAGAAACTGTACGGCAATTGCGAGAGGAGTCTGGTATTGAGATTCGAGAAATTGTCCTCCCGGCATCTGTTAAAACTCTTTACACGACGATAGAAACCGAACTTTCCGGCAGCCAGCCGTCAGCTTTAATGGTGTTTGGATTGGAATCGGTAAGCGCGATCGATCGAGTGCTGAGTTCTACCAACTACGTGAGGGAAGAATTTCGGAATAATTTTCCCTTCCCGGTGGTGCTGTGGGTGACAGACAAAATCTTAAAAAAACTGATTCGGTTAGTAACAGATATCGAGACTTGGACGACAACTGTTGAATTTGTGCTCGGCCCAGACGACTTGGTGAATTTCCTGAGCAAAAGTGCCGATCGCATTTTTTCCAACATTTTAGAAAGTGGCAATTGGCGTTTAAGTAATTCGGCCATTCTCGGAGCCAATTCTTTGAGTGAATTAGAGTCAGCTAGCCGAGACTTGCAAACTTGCAACATCAGGTTAGAACCAGCTATTGAAGCGAGTTTGCAATTTCTTCGCGGTCGGCAAGAATATGCTTGTCAACGCATCCTGGCTGCCGTTGATTTATATCAAAAAAGCCTCAATTTTTGGAAGTATCAAGTAGCATTTATTGGCCCTAAAACTGAATTTAGCGATTTGTTGTTTACCGTTCACCCTGCACCGGTATTAGAGGGAATTATGCTATTCCACATCGGCCTTTGCTACCGCTTCCAAGCAGAACGACACCGCAGAGGCAACCGTCCTTACTGGACGGAAGCTAAGAATTATTTTCAGCAATGTATTGATGTTTTAGAACGCGCGGGACGGTCGGATGCCGTTGGTATATTCATCAATCAACTCGGCGAAGTATTGCAGCATTTAGAAGATTGGGATGCACTCTGGAATTTAGCTATCAAAGCTCGGAGGTTACATCAAAAGATGGAAAATTCAGCAGTTAATTTGGCTCAAGATTACGGCTTTTTGGCTAGAGTAGCCTTAGAGCAAAAGAACTGGCAAGGGGCGAAAGAATGGGCTTTAGTCGCTCTAGACGTTCTCAACTCAAATTTAGAAGCGACGGGACAGGGAACGCCTGTAAAGTCGCAGCATCAAGGCTTGTATCTGTTAATTTTAGCAGAGGCCCAGAGCCAGTTGGGTGAGATGCAGGAGGCGATCGCGCATTTAGAGCTTGCTCGATCGGAAACCGAACCTTGCTACAACCCACAACTGTATTTGCGGGTTTTAGAAATGCTGCGATCGGTCTATTTTCAGCGGGGAGAATATCTCGAAGCATTTCAAATTAAGCAAGATTATCGAGCGGTGGAACATACGTATCGGTTCCGAGCTTTTATTGGAGCCGGAAAGTTGCAGCCGCACAGAGAAGCAATTAATCCCGCCGAAACTCTTGCCGGCGCTGCTACTATTGCTGACGAAATTACTGCTTCCGGCAGAGAACAAGACCTCAACCGCTTGATATATAGGATGAACAATACCCCAAACAAACTGACAGTAATTTACGGTCAGTCTGGAGTCGGTAAAAGTTCAATTGTCACCGGGGGATTAGTACCGGCTCTCAAAGAAAAAAAAATAGAAATGCGGACTGTTTTGCCGATAGTGCTGCAAGTTTACAACAACTGGCCGCGGGAATTGACCAGACAGTTATCTGCTGGTAAAGCGGAAATATTCGAGCCGGAAATTTCCGAAGCAGTAACAGTAGATTTTCCAGTAGAAGCAGGCGCAGTCAAGGGAAATCTTATTTCGGGATTTAACGGCGACTCGGCTGGGAACAATGACGATAAAATTGAGCAGTCACAGCCAGTAGAATTAATCATAGAAAAACAGGCGATCGAATACGAAAACATTATCCAGGATCTGCAAAGAAATTCAGAACATTTAGTGACGGTTCTGATATTCGATCAATTTGAAGAATTTTTTTTCGTGTGGAAAGAGCCAGCGGAAAGGCAGATATTTTTTGATTTTTTAAGGGAATGTTTAAAAATCAAATATTTAAAAGTCATTCTGTCTTTGCGGGAAGATTACCTGCACTATTTACTGGAATTTTCCCGACCCAAAAACCAGACAGAATTTATCAACAATGATATTTTGGAGGACATTCTCAGCAAAGATATTCTGTTTTATTTGGGAAATTTTTCGCTGGGCGATGCGCGATCGGTAATTCGCACTTTAACTGAGCGATCGCAGTTTTACTTAGAACCAGAGCTGATCGAAGAATTAGTCAAAGATTTAGCTGGAGAATTGGGAGAAGTCCGCCCGATCGAACTACAACTTGTCGGCGCTCAACTGCAACAAGAGAACATTAGAACTTTAACTCAATATCAGGAACTGGGCAACAATCCGCAACAAAAATTAGTCGAAAGGTTTCTCGAAGAAGTCATCAAAGATTGCGGCCCGGAAAATGAAGTAGCGGCGCGCCGACTTTTGTATTTTCTGACAGATGAAGATGAGATCCGTCCCCTCAAAACACGCGCCGAATTAGCCTCTAATTTAGCGACATTTGCCGAAGCTGATAAATTAGATTTAGTCTTAGAACTGTTAGTAAAATCTGGTTTAGTTTTTCGGTGGACGGAACTGCCTGCAGAGCTTTATCAGCTCGTTCACGACTATCTAGTTAGCTTCATCCGCCAGCAGCAAGAATTAGATAAAAAGGCAGAATTTGAGGAACTGCGAAAGCAAAACCAAATTAACCGAGATGAAATTGAACAAATTCGCAAAGACAGAGAGCAAGATGCTTTGCTGTCGGAAGCTAGAGACAAACAGTACCAAGCGGAAGCTCAACTTTACAAAACTCGGAGATGGCAATTGCGGGCGGCGGTTCTAGGAGTGCTTGTACTCGGAGGTGTTTCGGGGATGGCTTTCGAGCAAGCAAAATTAGCAGAAAGCGCGCGGCAAGAAGCAGAAAAAAGTCGGACTGATGCCCTAAATTCGGGGTCGGAAGCTTTGGTGCTTTCTAATGAAAAAAATCAATTAGGAGTGTTGGGAAATAGTATCAAAATTGGTCGTGATTCTCAGAAAAGTACAGCGCTGCCTGCGGACACTAAAAATCAAATTGCTGAAAGACTCAGACAAGCAGTTTCTGGGGTGCAAGAACGCAACCGTTTCGAGATGCACAGCAAGTTTGTTTTGGATGTGAGTGTCAGTCCCGACGGCAATTCAGTTGCTTCGGCAAGTGCTGACAAAACTGTTAAATTGTGGAGCAAAGAAGGTAAGTTATTAAAAACTTTCAATCACCCGGATAGCGTGACGAGTGTTAGTTTTAGTCCCGATGGGAAAACGATCGCTACTGGTTGTGCCGATCGTACAATTAGAATTTGGCAAGTAGATAACGACAAAAGTCCGATCGGCATTTTATCCGGCCACCGCGATATCGTCACCAGCGTCAGTTTCAGTCCCGACGGCAAAACCCTAGCTTCCGCCAGTCACGACAACACCGTCAAAATCTGGAACCTTGCGAACAAAAAATTGCTGCAAACCTTAACCGGACACAAAGACTGGGTGCTCGGCGTCAGTTTCAGTCCCGACGGCCAAACAATTGCCTCAGCAAGTGTTGACAAAACTGTCAAACTTTGGAACCGAGAAAGTAAAACCCAGAAATTTAAAATTAATCCCAAAACATTAACCAAGCATTCTGGCATTGTTTACAGCGTTAAGTTCAGTCCAAACAGTCGAGAACTCGTCTCAGCAAGTGCCGACACCACAGCCAAAGTTTGGAACCGAAATGGTGAGGAAATCAGAACTCTCAAAGGACACAACGATGAAGTTGTCAGCGCGAGTTTCAGTCGCGATGGCGAAAAAATTGTCACCGGCAGTGCAGACGATACGGTAAAAGTTTGGAGTCGCAGCGGCACTTTGCTCAACACTTTTCGAGGACATCAAGACGACGTGAGGGCCGTCAGTTTCAGCGGCGACGGCACTATTGCTTCCGCAAGTAAGGACAAAACAGTGAAACTTTGGCAACCGGACAGCACTCCGTTGAATAAGATTTTATCGGGACACGGAGACTGGGTTTACAAAGTCAGTTTTAGTGCTGACGGCAAAACAATTGCTTCTGCTAGCGGGGACAAAACAGTGAGACTTTGGCACGCTGACGGTAGTTTATTCAAAACCTTAGAAGGTCACAAGGATTCTGTTACCTGGGTGAGCATTTCGCCTGATGATAAAACTGTTGCTTCTGCCAGCGATGACAAAACGGTGAAAGTCTGGAATTTAAACGGCAAACTGTTAGATACTCTCAGCCACAGCGGCATTGTGAGAAGCGTGAGTTTTAGTCCAGATGGAAAGATAATTGCCGCCGCAAGTGCCGATCGCAAATTGTACCTTTGGCGCTGGAACGGTGCTAAAGCAACTTTGCTGGCAAAACTCGATCACACCAATCCAGTAATTAGCGTTAGCTTCAGTCCCGACGGCAAAACTATAGCTACTGCTACCGCTGCTGAGGACAAGGCAAGCGGGAAGAAAAAGGCTTTTGAAATTACCGGAGAAAAGAGAGTTTACCTCTGGCAATTTAACGGTTCGTCGGCGAAGATCCTGAAAACTCTCGACCACCAAGACAGCGTTAAAAATGTGAGTTTCAGTCCCGACGGCAAGACTATTGCTGCTGCTTGCGCTGACAAAAAAGTTTACTTGTGGGGGTTTGATGGAAAGGTGGCGAATTTAACTGAAAAACTCGACCACAGCGATACTGTAGAAAGCGTGAGTTTTAGTCCCGACGGCAAGTTAATTGCGGCGGCGAGTGGGGGAAATACTGTTAAGCTGTGGGATTTTGACGGCAAGAAGGCGCTGCTATCTAAAACTTTAGAATCGAGCGATCGGGTGTTGAGCGTTACTTTTAGTTCGGACAGCAAAACTCTGGCTTTTGCTAGTAGGGATAGGACTGTAATTCTGTTGCCTGTGGAGAATTTGGAACTGAATAATATCATTGCTCGCAGTTGCGAGTGGTTGGGAGATTATTTGCAGAATGACCCGAATGTTGCTGAGGGCGATCGACTGCTTTGTCTTGGGTTTGGGAAACAGGCATTAAATAAGGGGAAGCGGTGAAATTGACAGGGGTAAGTTGCGGGCTGCACCCCCTACATAATTATATTTTACTAATTCTCATCAACATAATTTTATGGAAAAATTCTGTATATGTCTCGGCGGTGCGCTACTCGCTGACAAATTAAAGTTTTTGTCGGTGCATCAACTGTGAGTCCAATACGGTAGTCACCAACACGAATTTTATATTTATCTGGATAACCTTTCATTTTTTCCAGATATCCTAATGCAAAGGGATTGTCTGATTCTAAGAATTGAAAAACTATAGGTTCTATCCTACTTCTAATTTCAGCAGGTAAAGCAGCTAGTTCTTTGAGGAACCGATTTGTATATTCAACTTGCCACATTATTTTGTTTGATTGAGTTATAATACTTTAGTGCTTGTTCTTTTGATAATCTCTCATCACCTTCAGTTTCTTCTATAAGTTTAGCCAGACCATAGTTTTCCAAAATCTCCTCGATTTTCTCAAATTGTTCAAGGGGGATTTGAACAGCAATCGGCTGCTGATTTTCGTCGATTACATAACTTTTATGTAGTTCTAGCATTTTGTAGTGTTTATATCTGAGTATATGAATTATTATAATAGATACATTTTTTTTGTCAAGAGGCGATCGCGTCTGCCTGTCGAGTTGCTCAACCGATGGGTTAAACAAATCTATCTACTGGCTAATTGTGTTGGCAGTAAAATTCCGCTAAAATTCTCCTGACAAGCTTAACCTTTTTGGCAATTCCCCACCGAATTAACCAGCAATCAAAACCCGAGGTAAACCGCATGGACACCAACTCCCAAAATGTGCAACCCCTTCCGCCATTCAGCGAGACAAACGAAGAAACGCCAGAAATAGGCGGCGGTTTGCCCGTAATAGAATATTGGGCCGAACATACATTGTCCCCGGAAGGCCCGAAACTTTGGAAAACTTTGCTGCACAAAAGTGCTTGTTTGTCCTGTTCTTGGGGCACTGGCGGGCAGAAAGGAGGTTTTACAAATGAAGAGGGCGAAAAACTTCAGCGGTGCATGAAAAGTGTGGAAGCAATCTCCGCTGAAATCAAGCCGGCTATCTCAACTCAATTCTTTGAAAAGAAGAGTATTGCACAACTTCAGCAATTAACTTCAATGGAAGCCGACAGGCTGGGAAGGCTGAGTTTTCCGATGATTTTGCGGGCTGGTTCATCTCATTACGATCGCATTTCTTGGCAAGAAGTTTATGAAATTGCCGAAGCTGCCTTTCGCAAAAACCCGGAAAGAGTGGCATCTTACAGTTCCGGCCGCTCTTCCAACGAAGCGGCTTTTCTGCTGCAATTGATGATGCGGGCGATGGGTTCCAATAACTTAGCAGATTGTTCCGATCTCTGCCACGCTCCCTCGACAACTGGCTTAAGCGAAATGTTTGCCACCCGCACCTCGGTAGTGAGTCTAGAAAACTTGAAGCAAGCAGATTGCGTCGTGCTCGCGGGCAGCAATTCTTCCTACAACCATCCCCGCTTGATGAACGAATTGATTAAAATTCGCGACAAAGGCGGTAAAATAATTGTAATCAATCCGGTGATGGAAATCGGGTTAGTCAAGTTTGGTTCTCCGGCATTTCCCGTCAAGTCGCTCATCCCCGGTTCCGATATTTCCTCCTTATACTTGCAACCAATTCCCGGCAGCGATACGGCACTATTTCTCGGCATTCAAAAGTCTGTAATCGAACAAGGATTGCTGGACGAAAAATACTTGCAAGCTTATACAGAAGGCTGGGAAGCAGCAGTCCAGCACGCCCGCGAAACGTCTTGGGAAACTATTACTGAAACCTGCGGAGTTTCCCGCGCAGAAATTGAGGCAGCAGCCAAAATTATCGGCACTTCACAGCGGGTTGTCTTCGGTTGGGCGATGGGAATTACCCAACACGATAACGGCGTAGATAACGTTTTCAGCATCGCCAACACGGCCTTGATGACGGGAAATGTCGGCAAAGAAGGGGCGGGATTAATGCCGGTGAGAGGACACTCAAACGTCCAAGGATTCGGCTCTATGGGCGTCACTGTGAAGCTGAAAAAAGAAATTCAACAAGCTTTAGAAAAGTTATTGAATCGTCCACTCAGCCCTGTTAAGGGTTACGAAACTCGATCGCTCATTGAAGCAGCAGATGCAGGCAAAGTCGATACACTGATCTGTCTGGGCGGCAACTTGTATGGGGCAAATCCCGATTCAACTCAGGCAAAACGCGCTTTAGCCAATGTTGAAACCGTTATCTACCTCGCAACCAAACCGAATTTAGGACATTTTAGCGGATTGGCAAAACACAATACAATTGTGATTCCCGTACTGAATCGCTTTGAAAACCCCCACAAAACAACCGTGGAATCTGGGAATAATTTTGTGCGTTTAAATGATGAGGGCGAAACTCATCTCAAAAATGCCGATCTGATTTCAGAGGTAGAATTCTTGACGGAATTAGCTAGCAGAATTCACGGCGAGTTTCCGGTTCATTGGCGCCTACTTCAAGACACAAAATACGTGCGCCAACTAATTGCTCAAACTATTCCGGGCTATGAAAAATTAGGGACAATTGATAAAACAAAAGAGGAATTTACGATCGCAGGTCGTATTTTTACAGAACCTAAATTTCCTACAGAGTCTGGGAAAGCGAAGATGTTTGTCACGCCTTTACCTAAGCTGAAATTACCGCAACCTCAAGAGTTTGGAGTATCAGAATCAGTGCGGGGTTTAGTTGTGGCATTGATGACGGGACGCAGCTATTCTCAGCACAATACTGTCGTCTACAAAATTGATGACAAGTACCGGGGAATGCCGCACCGCAACTGCATTTTGATGAACAGTGCGGATGCAGAAAGCGCGGGTTTGCAAGAACATCAGCGCGTGACGGTGCAGGGAAATGTGGGAAAAATGGAAAATGTCGAGGTGATTTACGGGGCGGTGCGTGCGGGTGCTGCTTTGATGTTTTATCCTGAAGTTAATGTGATTTTTCACCCGGAGATTGAAAAGCGATCGGGTACGCCTGCTTACAAGCGCGTACCAGCTTTTGTTTATGCAGAAAGTTAAAAACAGAATACTATTGATTGCCTCATCGCAATTACGCACACTGACTCAGGGGCGGAAATTCCCATTTTCCCGAATATAAAGTAGATGGCAGCTTTAAGCAATAAGCAGCAGGAATCACCTCGATCAACCACCAATTAAACATATCTCGTCGGGCAGCAGCAAAACCAGAAATTGCATCTCCGGTAATGGCATCGTACAAAATATCCAAGATGGCATTATAAGCTGTTTTGGTGTTAAGTGTTTGCAGCAAGCCGTAGAAAATATTATAAGCTTCGTTACTAGCTTGATATTTTCCAATTTGGTTGATATTAGGAAACAAGGTATCGGCCCAAGTTTCTGGGATTTCACCGCCATCTTTTAGCCAACAAGATATAATTCCTTCAACGATATCAGCCTTGTGTTCTTCAGGAAAGTAATGTTTAATGGTCGGTTTAGCTGCTAATGCTATTCCATAAGCCATGTAGACATATCGCTGATGGGATATTGCATCATTAGGCATTCCAAAGGCCGTCATTACTTCTACAAAAGCTTCTTCTACATCGCTGTTTCCACCTAGTTCATATAAATCGTCATATTTTCTGTCCCAAACCGTGCGAAGTGTTTGCTGTAATTGATCGGGAATATGGGAGTTGCTGGGCAATTTAAAATCGGTGTAGTGGCCTATGTCAAACTTAATCATTGACTTTCCCTCCTTATATTTTTCATTTAATCGTAGACTAAGATAAAGCTTGTTTTAAGCTTCATATCACTTCCATTCTACCTTACCCAGAGAAGCCAGTAAAGCCTTGCTTGGCTCTACTGGCTTTTTATCCTATATTTCTACGGATATGGCTCCTTGTAGAAGATAATCACTTCAAAGTTCGGGAACAACCTAGCAAAGTCTTCATCGCAAGTAGTGTTACAGCCAGAACACATCTCCATCTCCGTGTAGAGGTAAAGCCTTCCTGTCGCATCCGAAGGTACACTATCTCCTTCCAAGTCTTCTGCAAGTACATTGAAGAGCTTATACTCAGCGTGTTTTTCGTTGTAATTATTATTGAATGATGCTCTGTCAATTCTTTGCTCAAAAAACAACTTTGGCCCATGATCTTGGCCTGGAATATTTAGAGGCTTTTTCTTGCTAGTAGCTTCTTTTCTATAAACTCTACCCGTTGCGAGTTCTAGTTTGGCAACAGCAACATTACCAGAACTGGCTTTTTTAATATGAGTCGATCGAACATCTTGAGCCTGAGTCCGCAGTTCCTCTACGATATCCGCATAGAACTCAGGTATGCCTTGGGGATACTCGTAATGAGGTGTGTTTCTATAGGGGTTTCCTGTAGTTGAGTTTTTATTCACGCGATTAATTTTAATTTGACCAACAATTATATATAACCTGACTTAGACATAAGCTTAAAGCCTCGTGTGATATTAATTCCGGCTGCGTTGGAATGATATAGAGGACACGGCAGTGCCGTTTCCCTACTCTAGATTAATTGTAGGGACTTAGGCACTCGCGGTGTCCTGATTTCGGGTTATATTAATTCCGATGCAACCGGAATTGATATGACTCAGGTATTTTGATTCTACCTTACTATATATAACTTCTCAAAATATAAGTTTTTAGCCAATTATTCAAAAAAGCGATCGCTCTGGGATATCTCGAAATGCGATCGCTACAATTTCTATTAAGTATTCGGATTTTGCAAGGCTCTACCGCGCCAAGTCCACCCCCAACCTGTTTCGGTTTTAATCGCAGAGGCGATCGCAATTGCCGCCACTAACGCACCTCCCACACCTCCCAACCACCAGTATTTCGTCGGACAGTCGGAAATCTCGGCACCCAAACGTCGCAAATTGTAATGCTGCAAAA
This sequence comes from Microcoleus sp. N3A4, assembly GCF_036701805.1. NCBI lineage: Bacteria > Bacillati > Cyanobacteriota > Cyanophyceae > Oscillatoriales > Microcoleaceae > Microcoleus > Microcoleus sp. N3A4. The sequence goes on along the minus strand of NZ_JAUBRJ010000002.1, from coordinate 178,643 downwards.
TTACGATTAGGGATAAACAGATAGTTAACCAGGTAATTGGCAAGTGGTAATTGGTAATTGGTAATTGGTAATTGGTAATTGTCAGAATTTCTGCGAAGTCGCCGTTAACCAGCAAAATAGCTAATGCCAACCACGGCATAGGATAAAGAAATAACATAATTGCGGCCATGTAAACCATCAAGCCCCAACTGCGGTTAGCGCCGAGATACAGATTCTTTGTCCAGCCTTCCCACAATGCGTTCCAAGACCGATACATCCGCACGGATGCCAAATTTGACCCGGCATAAAGTCCGAGCTTTAAACCCGCACGTTTGATGCGCCTAGCTAATTCCACATCTTCCACAATAACGCTTGCAACTGCTTCGTGACCGCCGATTTTTTCGTAGGCCGATCGCCTAAATAGCATAAACGGGCCGCCCGCAAAAGCACTGTCTGTTGTCGGATCGTTGACGGCGGTGAAGTCGTAGCAAACTGCTAGGTGATTGAACATTATCGGTTGCACCAACCACTCGGCAAAACACTCGCAAACCAGCGCTGGCATACAGGTTAGCAAGTCTATTTTTTCGGTTTCTGCTGTGGCGATAGCGGTTTCGATCGCCCCCGGTTTGAGCCGCACGTCGGCATCGATAAATAATAAGAAGTCTCCGGTTGCTATTTGAACAGCTTGGGCGCAGGCCCAGTTTTTGCCCGCCCAATATTGGTTCGCAGGTCGCGGTTGACCTGCTAATATTTTAAGCCGGGGGTCGTTGAGATGCTGTTGCAGGGTTTGCCCGATCGCTAGCGTGTCGTCTGTCGATCGATCGTCTACAATCAAAACCTCTAGGTTGTCCGCAGACAGAGGTGTACTCTCCAAAATGGCGATCGCGCAATCCCGAATATTCTCTGCCTCGTTGTATGCTGGTACGATTACCGAAACTTTGGGGAACTGCGCGGCTGGCCCAGGTGAGAGCCTCGCTGAAATTCTGTCGGTTCGAGGCGCATTTTTGACCGATCGGCGCAAATTCTTAGTGTAAGCTCTACTTACTATGAGAGAAAAAATTAGCAGGGTTAACAATATCAAAGCGAACTGACCTCAAATTTTCGGTGCACGATTTGTCTCCCTAAATATTAAAAAATATTAAAACAAAAAGCTAGTCGATCGCCCGAAAAGTTATTTTGACTGAAAGAATCCAGGATACAAGCCCCCGGATTCATCCGTGGAAAAATAAAAAACCTGTATCCGATGAAACTTGCCCCCCGAATTTATCCGTGGGGTCAAGGCTTCAATCTAAAATCTCAAATCTAAAATCTAAAATCGATTGACCGCCTCCTTTGCTATAATTTGTGAGCATCTTTCCGCTCGACCGCAGCAAGGGGCAAGACCCCTCACCCAGTCAGCGACCGAAAAGCCGAGGATAGATATCAGTTGTCAGAGGAGATTGCAATGGGCGAATTTGTTACAGTCGAGGTGTTGGCGGACGGGATAGCGCTAGTTGGTGCTTTGGGTTTTTTATTTTTGGGATATCAAGCTTTGCAGATGTTGAAAAGATAAAGTATGTCAGAACACAGATGTTGCACCATTGTCAAGAACGGGCAAGATGCCCGTTCCACAAAGAATGAGTTTTCTTGTGGAACAGGCATCTTGCCTGTTCCTAAACAAGTAATTGAGAATGGTGCAATATCTCAGTCAGAAGTCAGAAGTCAGAAGTCAGAAGGAAAGAAGTCAGAAGGAAAAAAGGAAGAGGGAAGAAGTCCGATGGAAGTCGGAAGAAGGAAAGAAAGAAGAAGGAAAGAAACAACTATTCCGAATACCCAATGCCCTGTTTTGCCAATGCCCAATGCCCTGTTTTGCCAATGCCCAGGAACACCTAATTTACCTGAAAAAGGCTATAGAACTGACTCAACAGTGAAACTGTTTCTTGCGAAAATCAACCAAAAAAAGGCTGCGTTATTATCATGGTGAGCCAACTTTTAGATGGACGCTATCAAATCATTGAAGTCATAGAAACAGGAGAATTTGGACAAACCTATCTGGCCAAAGATATTCGCCGTCCGGGCGAACCGCAGTGCTTTGTCAAGCACCTGCGTCCCGGTACCAGCGAACCGAAATTAATTAATACTACGCGCCGTCTTTTTCAAAAAGAAGCAGAAGTTCTAGAAAAGCTCGGTCAACACGACCAAATCCCTCAGCTATTCGCTTATTTTGAAGAAAATGAAGAATTTTTCTTAGTTGAATCCTTTGTTGCCGGTCACTCGCTATCAAGCGAGATTGTACCGGGCAAACCTCTAACAGAAGAAAAAATGATTGCTTTGCTTAAGGAACTGTTAGAAATTTTAGTGTTTGTACACGGACAGGGAGTAATTCACCGAGATATTAAACCGGCAAATTTAATCCGCCGCTATTCAGACAACAAGTTAGTTTTGATCGACTTTGGCTCGGTGAAAGAAATTCACATCGCTCAAAGACAAGCGCCGGTAACTGTGCGGATTGGCACGCTGGAATATATGCCGATCGAACAATTTCAATACAACCCGCAACTCAACAGCGATATCTACGCTTTGGGAATGATTGGCATCCAAGCAATGACGGGTTTGCCCGCTTACGATTTGCCGAAACTGCGGGATTTGAAAAATTCTAATAAAGGCGAAATTGTTTGGCGGCATTTAGCCGCGTGTTCCCAAGCGCTGGCCGATGTTTTGGACAATATGGTGCGCTACGATTTTCGGGAGAGGTACCAGTCGGCTGCAGAAGCTTTAGCCGATTTGAGGAAGATTGGCGATCGCTCGCGGGCGCGGATTCCCAAGCTGACAATATATCGCGAAGAAGTCGATCGGCGCAGCAGCAGCCGCGGTGACATTACAGTCGTCGGTCGGAGAATATTAGAAGAATTGCGCGTCAGTTTGGAATTGTTGCCAGAAGAAGCAGAGGCGATCGAAGATGAGGTATTGAACCCTTACCGCAAATACAGGGAAAAAGGCGAACGCTACGAACAATCGCTGCATGAAGCAATGCAGCAAGAATATCCCTTTTCTCTGGAAACTCGCGACGAGTTAAAACGCTTGCAGCAAGTTTTAGGACTTACCGACGAAGATGCGGCGAGAATCGAAGAATTAGTCGTTCCTAAATCTTTATTCGCTAAATTGTACAAGGCGATATCCACAGTTTTGGAGGGACACCGCAACCTCAATCCGCCATCAGCCAGCAGCGCCCCTCCACTCGAATTGCAGGCAAGTCCGGCGGTATCCCCGCAGGCAAATCTGAACGGAAAAACCGATTTGTCGTTAGCGCAGCCCGCCCCTACGGGGGCTACGCCAACGGAGAGGATCGGCAGCGCAACAGCGATTGTCCCCAAAGAAACTCGCAAATTCAATCCTTATCTCGCCGGGGCAACAATTGCGGCTATCTTAGCTGCGATCGGCGGAATTTACGGATATCTCAAGTTGCAAGAATGGCAGCAGCGAGTGCAGCAAGAATCGCAACAGCTCAATCAAATTGAAGCTCTTTATAAAGCCAGCAATTATGAAGGCTGCATCAGCCAAATACCAACAATTGCCAACACTTCCAGCAGCTATGCGTCAGCTCAAAACATACAGGAACAGTGCCAAGCAGGTCTGCGGTGGAAGAACGCTAAAGTCAAAAATTTCGCTCAGCATTCAGATGCAGTTGGGTCTGTTGCTTTCAGTCCAGACGGCTTAATGTTAGCCAGCGGTTCTAAAGACAAAACCATCCAAATTTGGGATTTAGCTACAGGCAAGTCGATCCGCACTTTTCCAGGAGATTCATCCACCATTTGGTCGGTTGCTTTTGACTCAAACGGTACGAGACTGGCGACTGGAACAGGTTTTTGGAGAGTCATGCTGTGGGATTTGAAAACAGGGCAAGCGGTTCGCAGTCTCGACCACACTGCTTCTGTTTGGTCTGTCGCTCTCAGCCCCGACGGAAAGCTCGTGGCTAGCGGCAGCGGAGACAAAACCACAAAGATTTCAGATGCAGCAACTGGCAGTTTGATTCAGAATTTGCCAGACCATACAGATTTTGTTTATTCTGTTGCTTTCACTCCCGATGGAAAAAGTTTGGTTAGCGCTTCTAAGGATAAAACAATTACAATTGTTGATGTAGCAACGGGGAGGTTGCTAAAAACTCTTCAGGGACACGGCGACCCGGTGAGGTCAATTGCTATTAGCCCCGACGGCAAGACAATTGTTAGCGGTTCCTACGATGAAACTATTAAAATCTGGAATCTAGAAAGTGGAGATTTAATTCGCTCTATCAACGGACATTCTGACGATATTGTCTCGGTTGCTATCAGCCCGGACGGGAAATTTATTGCCAGCGGGAGCAAAGACAAAACTATTAAAATTTGGGATTTGGCTACCGGAGAATTGCTGAATACTTTGACGGGACATTCCGATGAGGTTTATGTGGTGGCTTTTAGTCCCGACGGCAAAACTATTGCTAGCGGTTCTAAAGACAATACTATTAAGTTGTGGCTGAGGTAATACCATTTTAGATTTTAGATTTTAGATTTTAGATTGGAATGACGGGAGCATCTCATATTTGTAAAAACACTTCTTCTGGCTCCTTCCTTCTTCCTCTTTCCTTCTGCCTCAAAACTGAGATTTCTAGCTTGGCTGCAAAAGTGAGATGCTCCCGGAATGAATTACTGCATAATGGTTTGGAGCTTCCCTACAGTTGCATCCTTTTGAGGAACTGGTGTAATTAGTCATCGGTCATTTAATTGCTGCAATTCAGCTCTTTTTTAAAGACTTTGGGAAAGTGCCAAGAAGGTGTTTCTAATACCAATTCTCGCCTCCAGAAAGCAACAATGATGAGTGTGCGTTTGTTTGCGCTCACCTGAGCTCCGGGTGCGTCGCTCAAAGATTGTGGATATTCTTTAAGATTTAAGGGTGGCGACGCACCTTACAGATACTGTTGCATGAGTTTTGAGTATTAGTATAATTCCTCCTCAGTTGGATAATTTTCAGTTGAGTCTTCTCGGATTTGAAAAAAGTAGTAGAGGTTAGCCACAGTTAAAGGGAATATTTCTTGCCAACTCCCAATTGGATTTTTAAATAATTACAATCTCTTGATATAGAAAAAATTGAATTTTGTATTGAATGCTTCGACCTCAACAGTCAAGCGAGATTTAGAGAGCGAGCGCAATGTATAGGTGGAGAGATTGTATCGAAGTTTACGGAGCCAATAAAATATTTGCCGGATTCTTATATGAAGACTTTTAATTAAACGCTGAAAGAGCGTGTAAAAACTCTCGTTCATAAAAGCCAAATGGGAATCAGCGGGCTCGATTTTGAATAGTCTTTGTAAAGTGATTGGGTCAATCATATATCGTTTGATTTTAGAAGTTTTAGTGGCGGTCTCAACCCCAGAATCTGATAATTATACCAATTATTAAAAGTCGCCTATCCCCGCACGGGACACGGTATTGCCGAGTCTATACTCGCGTACTTTTCAGAAGGGGTATAAGTCAGGGAAATAAAAAAAATTAGACTTTAGTTCAAGCTCCCAGTAAAGGCTGTGGAGTGAATCTAAAATCTAAAATCTAAAATCTAAAATCCAATGACTATTGATATTGACCGCTGAGTTCGTAAACGATCGCGCCTAAAGACGCTAAGCTAGCTAAAATTAGCATTCCTGCCGGCATGAATTTTTGAGTTTTAACAAGGCGCACAATAAAGACTATTACTAAAACAGCGGAGATGGCTGCTGCTAATGTTAAACCCCAACTTTGTCCCATGAGTTCTGCGGTGCCGGCAAAAATTAGCAGCGAACCGCTAATCAGGCCGGAAATGAGGGAGGCTTGGCTTTTGGCCTTGATATAACCCATGATGCCGCCAACCAGTGTTAAAATGCCGTAGCCGATCGCCGCTGATATGCCTAAATTCATTTTTCATCCTCGAAATTTCACTCTTTGCATCTAAGTTTATACAGCGAGACCTGCAATTGCGGTCACAAATTGTTAGAAAATTTATTAAACCCAGTCAAGATATCTAACTGTTATACAATTGCCATTATGTCAGCCCTAACTTCTGCTGCGATCGCCCAAATCCGTTACCTCCAGCGCCAAGCAGCATCCCTGCTGCTGTATCAATCGGTTCTCAAAAGCCCCGCAGGTCAAGCTTTTCTCGATTTGCTGCAAGCCCTCCACCACAGCGAAGTCAGCGGTTTGGACTGTCTGACAGCTTACGGCAACTGGTTTAAAGTTCAGGCTGCTAAAAATCTGAGCTGGAAAGATTCTCTGATTTCCGAAATTCTCAAAGACGAAAACCCCTTTTCTCGCCGAGCACAGCAAACAGATTTTGCAAGTTTGCCCCCCGCTTTGGTGGAGGCCGCGCGACATGATTTACAAGTGCTGCAAAATCTTTACGACTGCAGCAGCGATCAGTTGAGCAAGTGGGTGCGGGTAGCTAGTCAACTTGACGCTGTGCCTCCGATTTGGCATTCAGAAGCTGTCAAACAAAATGGCGATTTGCCGCTGCACGGGAAACAGGAAAAATGGTCTAGCGCTGCGGAATCTTTGGCAGTTTATTACCGGCAGTTTGGCACGGGTTTGTTTGCCGAATATCGCGCTTTTGGGTGGCGGGGAGGGCAGTTTGCGAGTATTTCGCATCCCGATCGCATAACTTTAAAAGAGTTGGTTTGCTGCGATTGGCAGCGGGATGCTCTTGTGAAAAATACGGAGTTTTTGCTGGCAGGTTATCCGGCTTTGCACGTCTTGCTGTACGGGAGCCGCGGTTCGGGCAAGTCTTCTTTGGTGAAGTCGCTGTTAAATGAATTTAGCGATCGCAATCTGCGCTTGATTGAAGTATCTAAATCGGATTTGCAAGATTTGCCGCTAATTGTCGAGCAGTTGCGGGGAGTTCCTCAAAAGTTTATTATTTTTGTAGACGACCTTTCTTTTGAGGAAGATGATGATGCTTTTAAATCCTTAAAAGTGGTTTTGGAAGGAAATGTCGCTGCCCGCTCTCAAAATGTGGTAGTTTACGCCACATCCAACAGGCGGCATTTAATTCGAGAGTTTTTTGACGACAGGCCTCGCCCCCGCGATGGAGATGAAGTTCACGCTTGGGATACTGTGCAGGAAAAACTTTCATTTAGCGATCGGTTTGGCTTGACTTTAACTTTTGAACCGGCAGATCAAAACACTTATTTAACAATTGTCCGACATCTGGCAAAACTGGCTGGAATCAAACTCGCTGCTGAGGATTTGGAACACCGCGCTAAAGAATGGGCAACTCGCCGCAACGGTCGATCGGGAAGGACTGCGCGACAGTTTGTTGATTTCCTGAAAGCAGATTTAGCCCTTTTTGACAAGTAAATCGCCTGCGCTGGGAGGGCGGGTTTTAGCCGAGATATGGGAAGGCAATTCAGGAGATGAATCAACCCGCCCTCCCAGCGCCTAACGGCGCAATAAAATTTCTTAATTCTTTCATAATTTTATTGATAACAAATAACTAAAAAGATTTGATATAATTGTCTAAATCCCAAAGAAACCTCCAGAGCCAGAACCCATCCTGACTCCATGAATCCACTACTAAATAATGAGGAAAATATCATGGGTTTATTTGATAAAGTATCGCAGATTCGCCAACAAACTGACGTAACGTTAGGGCCTGCCGAAGCATTTGCGGCGATCGCGCTAATTGCCGTAGCAGCCGACGGTTACATCAACGACAGCGAAAGTAAAGCGATTAGCATGACGCTATCTCGGATGCAACTGTTCCGCAGCTATCCCGATGACGTGATGAGAAAAATGCTCGATCGGCTGCTGATGATTCTGCAACGGCAAGGAGCTCAGGTACTGTTTAATGCAGCTTTGATAACACTTCCTGACGAACTTAAAGAAACAGTTTTTGCTGTGACAACTGATATCGCTTTAGCAGATGGCGAGGTTTCAGAAGAAGAAGAACAACTTTTGAACGATCTTTACGGTGCATTGGAGCTTTCCGAAGAAGTGGCCCTCAAGATTATAGACGTGATGTTGATTAAGAACAAAGGTTAAGAAAGAAGGCGAAGGCGTGAGAAGGGCGAGTTTTACAATATTAGGACTTAGGCAATGGGCATCGTTAAACAAAGGTATATAGTTGCGCTTGGGCGCTCTTAGCTTAGGAAAGAGCGCCCAAGCGCAACTACATACCTAAAATTTAACCCTCTATTTGTGACAGTTGGCCTTAGTCCTAAATATAAGAAATTAGCGCCTACTTAGCTGATAACTTCTCCAAAAGTGCGGGTTTACCTATATGATGGTTAGTAAAATTCCGATCCAATTTGCGATCGCCCGCTACTACCTCAAATGCCTTTCACTTACACCCGCACTGTTCGCTTTCAAGATACCGATGCTGCTGGAGTTGTTTACTTTGCTAACGTTTTGGCGATGTGCCACGAAGCTTACGAGGCATCTCTAGCAGCATCGGGAATCAATCTCAAAGCATTTTTCAGCAATCCCGAGGTTGCCTTTCCCATAATTCATGCTAGTGTAGATTTTTATCGCCCGATGTTTGCGGGCGATCGGCTGATGGTTCAATTAACGCCGAAACAAGTTACTGGCGATGAATTTGAAATTGCCTATCAAATATTTTCTGAAGAAGTTGCAGGAAGAAGCGCGGCGAAAGCTCTGACTAAGCACGTCTGCATCGATGCAGTTACCCGAACTAGAAAACTGCTATCTGAAGACTTGATGCAGTGGATGAGAAAATTTGAGAGTTGAGTTTTCAGATTAGTTCTATCTTTAAATAATAGCAGCGAATGGCAGTCAGTCGATTTTAGATTTTAGATTTTAGATTTTAGATTTACTTGCAGCATTGAATCTGGGAGTTTCAACTTTGGTCTAAAATTTTGGACTGATCGCGACAGGAGTACGTGGCAAGGTATCCGTTTTTGAGCGGGGTCTAATTTCTTTTAGGTTGAGAATTTTTTCGGAGTTTTTGATATTATGTCAAATCGCAATTATGCCATTGTCGGCACGGGAGCTTTAGGCGGATTTTACGGTGCTAGACTGCAACAAGCAGGTTTAGAAGTCAATTTTTTGCTACGCAGTGATTACGATCGCGTCAAAAAACACGGTTTGATTGTCGAGTCTCCCGAAGGCGACTTCACCCTCCCCCACGTCCGCGCCTACCGCGACGCGCACAAAATGCCTCAGTGCGACGTAGTAATTGTAGCGCTGAAAACAACTCAAAATCACTTGTTGCCCAAAATTTTGCCTCCTTTATTAAAGGATAACGGCGCGGTTTTAGTATTGCAAAATGGATTGAATACGGAACCGGAAGTAGCTAAAATTGTCGGTGCAGAACGAGTGGTGGGTGGGCTGTGTTTTCTCTGTTCTTATAAAGTTGGGCCAGGTCACATCTGCCACCTAGATTACGGCACTATCACGCTGGGAGAATATGCCCAAGACTACAAAGCAATCGGTATTACTAATAGAATGCACCAAATTGCTGGGGATTTTAGACTTGCTCATATTCCTATTAAAATGAGCGAAGATTTGCTATTATCAAGGTGGAAAAAGCTGGTTTGGAATATTCCTTATAACGGGTTGTCTGTAGTGTTGGATGCGAGAACAGACCAACTGATGGCTAATCCCGATACTCTGATTTTAGTCCAGGAAATCATGGGAGAAGTGATAGCGGGCGCAAAAAGCTGCGATCGCATTATTCCCGATGACTTTATCCCACATATGCTCGAATACACTGAGAAAATGAAGCCTTACCGCACGAGCATGAAAATCGATTATGATGAATCGCGACCCCTGGAAGTTGAGGCGATTTTTGGTAATCCGATACGGGTGGCTGAACAAGCAGGTATTAAGTTGGGGCAAATAGAGGTACTTTACCGAATGTTGAAGTTTGTGGACGTTCAAAGACAAGAAGCAGAGAGGACGAGAAGGCTGTTAGGTTTGTCGTAATTGGTCAGTTGACTGTTGACTGTTGACTGTTGACTGTTGACTGTTGACTGTTGTCAGGAGTCGGAAATAAGCATGAGAAATTCTGCCTTCTGCATTGATTGCGATCGCCTAATAATTATTGATATTCGATCGCAATTTCTTGCAATTGTTCTCGATTGACTTTGCCTTGAGAATTGCGAGGCAATTGTTCGACGATTACCCAATATTTCGGCCGCTTAAACTTGCTCAACTTATCTTCTATTGCCGCTTGCAGATTTTTGACAGTAACTTCGGAATTAGCGGGAACGTAGATAGCCGTGACGACTTGACCCCAATTTTTGTCTGGCAAGCCAATTACAGCAATATCCGCAACTAAATTAGTCGATCGCACAACGGCTTCAACTTCCGCCGGAAATACATTTTCTCCGCCTGTGATAATTTTGTCGCTGCTGCGTCCGACGATATTTAAGCAGTTATTTTTATCAAAAAATCCCACATCGTCTAATTGGAAATATTCCCGATCGCCAAATTGTTCAGGATAATAACCCAACGCTAAAGATTTAGCATTTACCGCAATATTTCCGATTTGATTATCGCACAAAATATCGCCATTGGCACTGCGAATAGTTATTTGAGCGTGCGGTAAAGTTTGACCGGAACTGTTATTGCCCGCGAGAAAATCTTCGGGTTTTAGTGTAGCAATTTGCGAAGCGGTTTCTGTCATGCCGTAACTGGGGGCTAATTTGATTTGATAATTTCTAGCTGTTTCTAAAAGTTCCGGCCAAGCGGGAGCACCGCCCAAAAGTACGGCACGAAACCGTCCCAGCCAATTAGCTGTATCTGGGTTTTGCAGCAGCCGTTGCAGTTGAGTTGGAACTAAAGAAATGAAAAATTCTTCGGGTTCGATATCGCTTTTTTTACCATTTTCTAATTCTTTAAATGGCTGAATTGCCAGTTGTCCGCCGGTAGTAAACGATCGCATGAATTGCATTAAACCGCTGACGTGGTATAACGGCAAAACGCAGAAAGAGTTGATTTTGTCAACTTGAAAATAGTGTTGAAAACCTTGCACTGATGCTGTTAGCGTTTCCCAAGTGTGGATGGCAAAACGAATTTTCCCTGAAGAACCGCCGGTGGGAATCATGATTGATGGTAATGGGTAATTGGTAATTGGTAATTGGTGAGGGTTTTTATTTGGGTCAGTTGGAGATGCGCTTAATCTGAAATCTTGCACCATTCTCAAGAACAGGCAAGATGCCTGTGAAGCGAGGAGTGAATTTGATTGTGGGGTGGGCATCTTGCCCGCCCCTATAAGACTTATTGAGAATGGTGCAAGATGTGAGATTAATTCCATTTTATTGAGATTTTCCAGTGCTTTTTGCCCGAAAAATATGTCTGGTTGGACTAAATCAAAGACTTGTTCCCATTCTGATTTTACCCAGTTGGGATTGCAGAGAAAAATCGGGCATTTGGCGGCACGGGCGGCGATGAAACTGGCAAGAAATTGCACTGGTTCTGGTTCTGCGATGCAAATTTTTGGGGGTGTTTTCTGTGCGGGATTTTGGGTGATTTCTTGAAATAGCCGATCGACAATTCGGGCAAATTCGCGACTGTCACAACCGATAAGCCAATTATCGGGCAAGCGATCCGCGAGATCCAGAATATTTACTGTTAGATTTGTTGCCATAGATGCTTTCACCAAGTTTCTCGATTCAAAACAATTACCTAACCCGCTTGATTTAGTCGTGGGAGTAATCTAAAATCTAAAATCTAAAATCTAAAATCGAATGATTGTCATCGAACCAGCAATCCGTGCCGAAACCGAGTGCTCTCTTATTTAAAGATAATTCTGTTGCTAAATTTAATGCTGCTTGTCTGCCGATTTGGGTTTCAAATACTGATGAGAAAACAGCGTCAATATTGTGAGTTTGACACAATTTTCGCAGTTGGGATGGAGAACCAGCAATCGCAGGTTTAATGACGAAAATTCCCCGCCAGCCTTGGCTGTAGCACTCTTGGATGCGATCGAGGTTGGCGGCGGATTCGTCTAGGGCGATCGCAGTTGCATAAATAGCATTCAATTCTACCATTTCCTGAAACTGTGTTACGGGCAGCGGCTGTTCCAAAAATTCAATGTCTGGGGAAAAATCGGGAGTTGCTTTTACCTTGTCGCAAGCTTCCAGCCATGTTTTAGCCTGCGAGTAACTGAGTCCCCCGTTGGCATCTAGCCGCAAAAATGCCGGTTGTCGATCGCACAAATTGTGCATAGCCTTAATTAGCTGCTGAAAAATCTTTAATTCTTGTTCAATTGCAGCAACGCCAATCTTCCATTTAAACGTGCGATATCCCTCTAACCAAAGCATTTGTAAAGCCGACAAAGCTGTTTCTCCTGCCGGTAATAAACCGCTGAACCGATTTTTGGGTATTTTGTCTTCTGGAAGCAGTGAATTTTCCTCGTTCCCAGGCTCTGCCTGGGAATGCTTTTCTGGCGGCTCTGCCGCGTGTAAAATCGAGGCAGAGCCTCCTGATCTGTGTTCCCAGGCAGAGCCTAGGAACGAGTTTAAAAAATTTGATAGTGCTGACTCAAAGCCAAATTGACAAGCAGGCAATTCAGCGGAAATAGCGAAAATCATCTCTTCTGAAAGATTAGCCGACAACGAGTTACAAAAATCTAAAGCTTGGTCAAAAGTTTCGGAACCAAACCAACTCAAAGGAGCAATTTCTCCCCAACCAATGCGACCATTCTCGCCAACAAGTCGCAGGATAATTCCTTCGCGAATATCCCAAATGCCGTGACTTGTTTGCAGTGGACGCTTAAATTTTCGCTGATAACTGCGAAACTCGAATTGATAAAGCATTTGTTTTTTAGTTAATCATAAAATTGTCTCACAAGTGCGACAAACTGATCGATATTTTCAAAATGGATGTTGTGACCAGCTTTTGGTACAATTTCCAGACTAGCGGCCGGACACAATTTGGCAATTTCGGTATTTATAGTTGTAAATTTATCATCATATTCTCCCGCTAGCAAGAGGATTGGAATTTGATTTTGGGCGAGTTTTTCCCAGAGGGAGGGCTGGTTGCCGGTTCCCATGTTGCGGAGGGATTTGGCTAATTCTAAGGGATTGTTTGCTAAGCGGGTTTCTATGAGTTTGTCGAAGTTGGGAGAGTTTTTTAAAGATTTGAATAAAGGGCGATCGTACCAGTTTAATAAAAAATCTTTAATGTTGCTATTTTCCAGGTTTTGTGCTATCTGTGAATCGGCTTGAATGCGGTGCGATCGCTCTTTTTCTGTCTTCAATCCCGGAGAAGCTGACTCTAACACTACTTTCTCGAATCTTTCTGGAAAATGTAATGTCATGTAAAGGGCCAATCGCCCGCCCATTGAATAGCCCAACAACAAACATTTGTCTATTTGTAAATCATCTAATAACTGTATCAATGCTTGGGCTGTATTTTGCATATTGTAGCAACTTTCGTCGCCGATTACTCTGGTTTCTCCGTGACCGGGAAGATCAACTGCTAGACAGCAATAACTTTTAGATAGTAAGGAAATGATGGGACTAAAGTCTTGACAATCGCAGGTAAAGCCGTGGAGTAATAAAATTATTGGCTGATTTTTGTGGCCCGTTAAGGAATAGTGAAATTGATATTTTTTAAAGTTATCCATATACAATTATTAGTATAACTGCCCTTTTACTGAAATCTAATTTCCGCATCGCTAACAGAGATGACTGCCTGAAAACGAGTGAGAAAGTCCATACCAAGAAGACCATCTATACGAATATTTGGCGGTATATCGTGGGCAAACACGTCAAAATTTTCTATTAGTTGACCCACGCAATTAAACCAAGATACATTAATTACAGGAACATAGATTCTTCCTTGACCTGTAAAGATTTCTTGCCTGCGTAGAGGATTGCGCGTATCGTAACCCAAATCCTCTAATGTTTTAACTGGCAATATTGTGTAGCTGGCTCCCGTATCTACCAATAAACGCACCCGATACTCAGTAGCGTCACCATTATTTCCACCAATGGTTGCTTGCACCGCGAGCAAATTTCGTCCGTGACGCAACAAGCGATAAGCTTTTTGATAATCTGGCATTTTTGTTACAACATAGCTGCTAAGTCTTCAGGGATAGGGCCGGTGTATTCTATTGCAACCGATTTTCCCTTCCTTGACAAAGCATTATTGTAAAGCAAATCGCGCTCCGGTGAGTGTGCTAAAACTTCACCTCGAATTACATTCAAATCCTCATCCAGTTCAGTGTAAGCAATTAGCACCCACTCGCTAGGATATAAGCGGATGATTTCTTCTAGGCTGAGGATTTTGTCAATTTCTACTTGCGTACTCATGCTTTTTTTCTCCTTTTTTACGATTCAATGTGAGGTACGGATTGCTGAATTAAAGAAGATTTTGAGAAGTTACCCAACTCTGCCAACTCCCTCAGCTTAGCAAACCATACCTCCATTTTACCCGAATTCTCGATCGCCCGCTTTACAATACAAACCCCAACGCCAGCAGCAATCCGCTCGAAAAATGCAGCTTAACTGCGATAAACTTAGAGTTGCTGACCTTTGCCGGTTGGTCGTGATAGTCCGTGACATGGCGGCAAAGGTCGATCGCAAATGGCAAACTCCCAAAAATTAACAGCGTCCAAATTGGGAACATTCCCAAAGCCACAAATAGCACAGTCAAACCATAAACGCTGCCGCACAACCACTGCAACAACTCGGCACCTTTTTTCGTACCCAGCCGAACAATCGGCGATTTTTTTCCCGCCGCCAAATCGTCCTCAACTTGATGAAAGTGAGAACAAAATAAGATGATACTCGTAGTAATTCCCACGATTGCCGAAGCCACAAAATTAGTTGCAGACCAAGTTTGAGTTTGACTGTAATAAGCAGCGGCGAAGGCTAGCGGCCCGAAGGTAAAAAAGCAGATAATTTCCCCTAAACCCTGATAGCCAAGACGAAACGGTGGGCCTTGATACGTGTAACCGAGAGCACAGCACAAAACTACCAGCAAAATTACTGTTGGGTCTTTTTGCCACCAGCTTATGGCGCAGATTCCCGACACTCCGACTGCTAACAATAGATTTGCCAGCCAGAAAATTAAAGCTTTATTTCCGGTTAAATTAACTAGGGAATGCGCTTTGTTTTTATCGATGCCTGTTTCCGAGTCAAATACATCATTGCTGAGATTCAGCCATGCTATAATCAAAATGGCTGAAATTAAAAATGTCGAAAAAATTGACGAATTAATCGTTTGATTTTCGGCAAAAGCAATTGCAGTTCCTACTGAAATAGGAATCACCGCAACGCTGTACATGGGCGGCTTGATTGCCGCCAGCCACAATTTACTATTTGGACGTTCAATTAACTTTGTTGTCATCACACAAACTTGATTCAATTGATAGCAGCTTAGTAATTTTACAATTCTTGGTGAAGAAAGTGTACTCTGTATCCGGTTGAGTGCGCGGAGGGCATCCGTTGAGAGGCTTTGCGGGCGATCGCGCGCCCGGTAATGCCCGCCTGCAAACCTCTGCGGGGTCGATCGCCTTTTGTCGAGATTTAGCCGCTCAATCTTAAAGTTTTATGTCTAAATGTTTCGATCGATCGCCCGTTGGCGAAGCTTGCAGCTATTGGATCGTCTGTTTTCTGCCCGCAGCCAGCCCAAACTGTCGGGAAACTCGAAAGGTCATGTTTTGCGATCGCCCTCCCGTGCTTAGATCGAAATAGGGGTTCTAGCGGGACAAAACCGCACTCTTTCTGACAAATCTGCTATTCTCGCTTTCATGACAGTAATACCGCACCGCGCTAATCTTTTACAAGACCGCAATCAACTGCATCAGTTTCTGTTAGATTGCCAGCAGTCTTTAACAGAAAAAGATCAAACAAAAATAGTTAGTATTTCTCAGGAGATTGCCCCCGTCGATCCGCTAGTTGTACTTCAAGATATTTCCGAACCTTGCCAGCGACACTTTTACTTTGAAAAAAGAGACCCTATTTCAGGCAACAGTTTTGCGATCGCCGCCCTAGATTCGGCCATCCATCTAACAGTAGCAGGAACCGAGCGATTTGCCCTCGCTCAAAATTTTATACAATCTTGTCTTGCCCGGACAATTACCATCGGTACGGAACGCTTGCCCTTCAGCGGGCCGCACTTTTTTTGTAGCTTTGCTTTTTTCGATGAGAATGTCGCCACCAATTCTTACTTTCCACCAGGAACCGTATTTTTACCAAAATGGCAGATTACTCGCCTGAAAGATAGCTGCACAATTGTTGCCAATGCCATCATAAACCGAGATATAAATGTTAAGATTATTACTGATAATATTTGGCAAAATTTTGATAAAATTGCGTCTTCCCATTACAAAAAAATAACTTCTATTAGCAACAGTTCGATATCTTTAAAACAAATTCCTGTGAATGATGCCGCTCAATTCAAAACATCTGTCAAGTCGGCTTTAGAATTGATCCGCTCTCAATATTTCAGTAAGATTGTTTTGTCCCAAGCAATAAATGTCATTTCCCAAACCCCTTTTAGTTTAATAGATTCCTTAAATAACTTGCGCCTCACTTATCCAGGTTGCTACGTATTTTCCACCAGTAACGGCCAAGGTCAAAATTTTATCGGTGCCAGTCCAGAACGCTTAATCAGCATTCACAAAAATGAGTTAGTAACAGATGCCTTAGCCGGTTCCGCACCGAGGGGAAAAACAGAAGCAGAAGATGCGAATTTAGGCAAAGGTTTACTCAACAGCGAAAAGGATATTCGAGAACATCAAGTTGTGATTGATTTTATAGTCGATCGCCTGTCGAGTCTCGGTATCAATCCCGACTTTTCCCAAATTCCCAGGCTGCTGCAACTGTCAAATATTCAGCATTTGTGGACACCCATAAGGGCTAGAATTCCCCGCGATATTCATTTATTAAAGATTTTATCCCAACTGCATCCAACGCCAGCGGTGGCGGGCGTACCGAGAGATATTGCCCTACAGCAAATTCGCGGCTGGGAAAGCTGCGATCGCTCTTTGTATGCAGCACCCCTGGGCTGGATCGATCGCACCGGCAACGGCGAATTTGCCGTCGGCATTCGATCGGCTTTAATCGACGGCGATCGGGCTATACTTTATGCTGGTGCTGGTATTGTTGCCGGTTCGGAACCAGAAAAAGAACTAGCAGAAATTCAACTGAAATTACAAGCACTTTTAAATGCTTTAGTTTAGGAATATATCATAAAATATCATCGATCGCCAAAATAACCAAATGCTTGACTTTCGGAACAAAAACACTCTCTGGGCTTCCATACTAGCAGAGACTTTGCAGCGACTGGGATTAACTACGGCCGTGATTTGTCCCGGTTCGCGATCGGCACCGTTGACAATAGCCTTCGCCCAGAATCATCAAATACAAACTATCCCCATACTCGACGAGCGATCGGCCAGTTTTTTTGCATTAGGAATTGCCAAAAAATCCGGTTTGCCAACCGCCCTAATTTGTACCTCGGGAACTGCCGCTGCCAACTTTTATCCTGCGATAATAGAAGCCCGAGAAAGCCGAATTCCCCTGCTAATATTCACAGCAGATCGACCTCCAGAACTGCGCGACTGTCACGCCGGACAAGCGATCGACCAAGTGAAAATATACGGCAATTATCCCAACTGGCAAGCCGAATTAGCGATACCTTCTGCGTCCACAGGAATGCTAGACTATCTGCGCCAGACGATCGTGTATGCTTGGGAACGATCGCAATTTCCAACTCCCGGCCCCGTTCACCTCAACATCCCCTTTCGCGACCCGCTTGTACCCGTTCCAGACATAGCTGTAGAAGTTTTAGAAACACAATTCAATCCCGAAGAATTCTTTGCAGGATTAGAACCCATTTTCGCAGGAGAAACCTTTATTGTGGGGCAGGCATCTTGCCTGCCAATTTCCAGAGACGGGCAAGATGCCCGTACCACAACCAGAGACGGGCAAGATGCCCGTACCACAATACAAGTTATTGACTCCACAATCCAAAAATGGCAGCAATGCAGCAAAGGGATAATTATTGCAGGCGTTGCACAGCCTCAATTTGCCGAAAAATACTGTAGTGCGATCGGCCAAATTTCCCAATTATTAAACTGGCCAGTATTAGCAGAAGGATTATCTCCCTTAAGAAACCACGCCCAACTCAACCCCCATCTAATTTCCACCTACGATTTAATCCTGCGAAACTGCGAACTAGCAGATAAATTAACCCCAGAAATCGCCATTCAAATCGGAGACTTGCCCACAAGCAAAGAACTGCGAAACTGGTTAGATAAAACCCAACCCAAACGCTACATAATCGACCCCAGCCACCACAACTTCGATCCCCTACACGGCAAAACAATTCACCTGCGAACCTCCGTAGAAAATCTCGCAACTATATTAACTCTTGTCCCCCCCCTTATTAAGGGGGGGTTAGGGGGGGATCGAGCCCCTGTCACCACTGCTATCTCCCGTCCAGTCCTCCCCCTTCTGGGGTTAGGGGGGGTTCTAACCTCTGAGTCAAACGAATACCTCCAACTTTGGCGCAATACCGAAATCCAAGTCAGACAAACAATAGACCAAAAAATATCAGCAATTAACCACATAATCGAACCAAAAGTTTCCTGGCTGCTTTCCCAAATTTTGCCACCCGCAACACCAATATTTATTGCTAACAGTATGCCCGTCCGAGATGTTGAGTTTTTCTGGAAGCCGAACAACTTAAAAATAAAACCTTTTGTCAATCGCGGCGCTAACGGCATAGACGGCACATTGTCAACAGCTTTAGGAGTGGCTCACCGCAATCAAAGCAGTATTTTTTTAACAGGTGATTTAACACTTTTGCACGATACAAACGGTTTTTTAATGAAAAATAAATTTATAGGTCATCTGACAATTATATTAATCAATAACGACGGTGGCGGGATTTTTGAAATGTTGCCAGTTGCCAAATTTGACCCGCCCTTTGAAGAGTTTTTTGCCACGCCGCAGCATATCAACTTTGCTCAGTTGTGTGCAACTTACGGCGTGGAACACGAGATAATAGACGATTGGGAACAGTTCAAACAAAAATTAAGTTTTTTGCCAAATAGCGGGATTCGCGTCTTAGAATTGCAAACAGACAGGCGATCGGATGCTAAATGGCGGCAAGACAATCTAAGTAAATTTGCCAAAGATTTGTAGTCAGGACTTTTGTCAATAAGCCTTTCGCGGGCGGGCTCTTCGGCCCACCCCACAAGCAGAAAATTCACTCTTTGTGGAACAGGCATCTTGCCTGTTCCGGGAAATGGTGCAATATCTCAGTTTAAACTGCTGGTTGAGCTAGCAGCGGATCTAACTCTCCATCTGCATCGAGTTTGTGAATGTCATCGCAGCCGCCTACGTGTTGGTTGTTAATGAAAATTTGGGGCACGCTGCGGCGTCCGTTAGCCCGATCGGCCATTGCCTTTCTAGCGGCTTCATCGCCATCAATTTTGTATTCCGTGAAATTTACGCCTTTCCACCACAGCAAAGTTTTGGCGCGGATGCAATAGGGACAGGTTTGCCAAGTATAGATTTCCACATTGGCTTTGATGCGATCGGGCTTGCGGCCCAAGAGAGGATTGAGAAAATCAAGCATTTTTGGTACTGGGGTAAAAATTAAACTGGTTGAGGGATTAACGATCATTTTAGCGAAATGCCGTCAGCCCCACGTCCTACCCAAAAATCGGCGCGGGATGGAATTGCCTGTAGCAACCTGTGGCCCTGTGACCCAAGTCACAACTTTACTCTACTCGGATCACTGGCTTTCACCCAAAATAATCACCTTCCTCACCTCATCAATGTCACCGATCTTTTCGGGAAACAAGGAGATGATTAAAACATCGAATTCAACCGCACTGCCATGAATCCCGTACAACTCCTCCCCGGCGCTATCTCTGAAATCCTCGCTTCTGTAACCGATACAGGCGTTTTGACTCTAGCCGATCGCTACGGTTTGATGGCCGCCACCTTCGACGACTCTCTGAATGACGAAGAGAGAGGCTGCGTCAACCGCTTGCTGCGGGCGGTACTTAGAGGCCGGGTGAAAATAGTCAACGAACTTTCAGCAGCATTCTAATCGGGATTTGAAGTTTTGTTCTGAAAGCAAGGTGAGTCAGCGGTAGATAAAAATAGTGGAAACTCAGGCAGGAGTGGAAACAGCGGTAACTTGAATTCGATTTAAAGTTTTCTCCTCTAACTCAACAACGGTTTTTTTCTCAAAGCAGCCTGTAAAGGCTGCTTTTTTTTTGGACGGCTAATCTGTTATTTCCGTAGGGAAACGGCATTGCCGTGTCCTCGATCTGGTGTTCTAATCGCGGATTTCGAGGTTGTACTGGCGGCAGAGGTCGATCAGTTCTTGTTGGAAGCGATCGCGCACATTCTGGGGCGAGACAATCACGCAGTCTTTGCCGTACCGGCGCACGTCTCGGAACAGCCAGAACAGGTTGGATACGCGCTTGACTACATGACGCACGTCTCCCACCATTTCATTTGCCACATCTTCATCCGGTTTTAATTCATAGTTGTTAGCCAATCCTCTCAAGAAGTGTAAGTATACTTCCAGATAGTCTATGGTTTCGCGCCATTGTTCACTTGCAGGTAACAAATTAACAATCTTGTCCAAACGCAAACACCGATTGTGAGCTAATTCCGGGATTTCTCTGGAGTCAGCATCGTCGCACCAGATTTCTAGGTACAGGCGCTTGTCGTAGAGGCGAATTTTGGCACTGCGGGCAGTAAATTCGCTCACTTTGTCTTTCCGTGACTGGTAAAACAGCCTGAACGGTTGGCGGTCGTCAATCAGTTGATTGAGTCGAAGCCGCCACGCTTCGGCAGTTTGGTTGACTTGTTCGAGCAACTTTTGCCGGAAAGGGGTTTCCAGATTGGCTTTGTCCAAAAGTAATGCCATGACGATCTGGGCGGCTTCGACTTCGCCCTCGTCGTTGAGGAATTTGACGGCTTTGTTCAAGGATTGTACCTGCACTGAATTGAGGGTAAAGGGTTCGCCCACTTCGATTTTTTGTTGGGCGATCGCGACCAGTAACCCAGACACACTGGGACTTTTGCCCCAGAAGATACCGAGGCGAAGGGCGATCGCCTCTAGCTGTTCCTTTGTTCCGGTCGGAATTGAAAGTGTAATTGTCTCTTTTTTGCGGGACATCAAACAAAGTGTAAATAGATACTTGACAGATTTGGTTTTTAATGTAAATATAATTTTAGTGCAATTACAAATCTCATAGATCGCAAATGTTGCCGTGCAAATTCTAGAGCCAACAAAAAAAGCCAGAGGCTAGCTCCGGCTTTCAAGCCCTAATAGGTATTTGTGTGAAAGACAAGGTTATTGTCTCGATCGCGGTACTCTTTCAATTCCTGAAAGGCATTTGTGTATCTATCTTAGCGTGAAAGCGATCGATCGGTTCAAAAATTTTACTTTATCGCTGTACTAACCCAAAACGTATGGTAGAGTAAAAAGCAAGCCAGACATAAAGCCAGCTCGCCCGTGTTTAAATTACTTAACTCTTAGAATAGAGCATGGCTGGTCTGGTTGTAAACCTACGCAAATACAACCATGACAGATAATCTTCCGAATCAAATGCTTCGGCTGATGTCCGATGGGCAATGGCATAGCGCCAATGAGCTAATCGAGAGTGTTAGCCATCGGTTTTCAGCAACCATGCACATTCTGCGAAAGCAAGGCTATCAGTTTGAGAAACGTCGCCTCAGCGGACAACAGCACGAATACCGACTGTTGCTGAACGTCAATAATAGGATGTAATGCTATTTTGTCAGGGGGTTTGAAGGAATTTTTCTCTTTCTACCCCTGTAAAGATAGAGTGCTAGAGACAAACTATTCTGACAACAGAAAATTTGCTGTCCTAGTCCTCGAATTTGTTTACTCTACAAAAGTTAACTATGCTACAAATTTCCCCAACGCTGACTGAACTTCAGGAAATTGCTTCACAACTTCCCGAACAAATTCCTTACCTCAAAATGCTAATTCTCTTTGGTTCTCGTGCTAGAGGTGATATTCACCCCACAAGTGATTGGGATTTTGCGGCACTTTACGATGAGGAACTTAGACAAGCGTCTTGCAAAGATAGAGGATTTGCTTGGTTTGAAGTTCCCGGAATTTTGGGTGAAGTTTTTAGAATCAATAGTGATGAAATTGATGTTGTTGAGTTAAATCGATGTTCACCTCTCATTGCTAATTTCATTGCTCGTGATGGAATACTTCTTTACGAACAAGAGCCAGGTGAGTTCGAGAAGTTTATAGAAGCTCATTTCATGAGTGAGGCAGAGTTGAAAGAAATAGAACGTCAACTTCGCCAGAAGATTGATAATTTTCTTGAAGAATGGGGTCTAGTATGACTGCTTTAATATATTGCCCGCGATATATCCAGCAGGTTAATGACCAGTGGATTTGTTTAAAGGAATTACGTGAAATCTGGAGGAAGACCAATGACTAGAGATAATTTACTTTCCCGAATTTCGATCGATCCAAATATTTGTTTTGGAAAACCTTGCATTCGCGGCCATCGGATTTGGGTTTCCCTAATCCTTGACTACCTAGCTGGAGGAATGGCTGTTGAGGAAATCCTAGAAGCATATCCCAGCATAGAAAGAGAAGATGTATTCGCTTGTATTGCTTATGCTGCTGAAGTAACGCGAGATTATTATGCCGAAATTCCATTAGGAAAAAAGGAGGAAGCAGCAACGTGAAGCTAAAACTAGATGAAAATGTCGATGTTCGCGTTATCACCTTTTTACGTTTGGCAGGGCATGACGTAGAAACAGTCGTAAGTGAAGGTTTGACTTCAGCACCCGATGTGGAACTTATTAATGTTTGCCATCAAGAGGAAAGATGTTTAGTTACTGCCGATCGCGGTTTTGGCAATCGGATGCGGTTTAATCCATCTGAATATGCGGGGATTGTGGTGATTCGGCTAACGCCTCGTGCCAATTTTAGCGAGTGGAGAGAAGCAATAGAAACATTAATTCTCGGATTGCAGCAAGCAGAAATTCTTGGCAAATTGTGGATTATTCGACAGGGCACTATTCAGGAATATCAACCCATTGAACCAGAGGAAACAGAATAATGCCAAGCATGAAAATTAAAATTTCACTCCTTAAATAAATTTATTATGGCAAAATTATGTCACTAAAAAGTCTGCTTTTTGACGAAGAACCTCAAACTTTAGACCACCGCTACTTTAGGGAAGTTCGTCCTCAACTTTACCAACTGCATACCAATCACGGACAGTATGGCACTCGCCAAGGACGCACCCTTGCCGAACACCTCGATTCGGCTTGTCAGTTCGTTTTAACGGTTAGCAAAATTGCCGGAGTTCCCGATGACAAACGCGCTTGTATTCTGGCCGCGACTGCCGTTCACGATTTGAATAAGCTGGCAGACGACGGACGCAATGTTAAGACGTTGGCACGCGATCGCCCTTTTTTGTTACAACAACTCGATCGCGCCTGCGTTGCCCAATTCGCCCAAACCGATGCCGAACTCGAACTCGTCCGCCGCCTGATAGAACGCCATTCCGGCCACAACGCCAGCGATGGAATGCGTTTTTTGCCTGAAGACCCCAACATCAAACGTTGGGCTGCGATGTTGATTGGGGGCGATTTATTTGACTTGGGAATTGAGGAAGACAAGCGCATTCGCAAAGTTGAAACCGAGTTAACCGTTGCCTTGGGTCGTCCCAGTCAGTTATTTAATGTCACTCTTTCCGAAGACCGAGGTTATTTAACTTCGCTGTTGCTGTCAGCTTGTGAAGAGGTTTTGCACGATCGCCATTTGCATACTTTGGCGATCGATCCCAACGGTCAAATTTTTGTCGGAGAAGCCTTTCCCGACGGCGATTTAAGCTTAATCATTGCTCAAAAATGGCAAAAAAAGATCGATCGCGTCTTTAGCAGCAACGTCGAACAACTCGTGAACGCCACCAAAGACGGCATCAAAATCGACCCGCAAGCCATTCAACAAAATCCCGAAGCAACTTTAGACGAAGTAGATAAGTTACTGGTAAAAAAAGCCAGCGGTTACAAAGTCGAAAAAGTCGCCAAGGATATTGACAAATATGGCGGAGATGCTGGAGAAAATGCCGTTGCCGCAGCCGCTGCTGTCGGCTTGCATCCAGTTTCCAATGCCGATGAATTTGCCATTTCTGAAGGACTAAAAACCGCTTACCTCAGCTATCGCGCCGCCGAACTCAGCCCCAAGGAGGTTTGGGATCGAATTGCAACGCAAGTCGGATTATCCCCAGAACAGCGGGCGGCATTGGAACCGTTTAACGCCCAATACGGACGCTGTTTGTTTGCGGCTAAATCCATCGAGGGCGATCGCGAACAGAAGTTAGAAAAGGTATTTGCCACCTTAGAAGACTCATTTCAACTGCGCGCTAAAGCCGAAGAGGTAGACGTATCTGAAGAATTAGTAAATGCCGTTCGGCAACTACTCAACTTTTCTACACCTGCGAACTGGCAAGGCTTTAACGAACTCACAGCCTACATTGAAGCTAACCCGCGCCAGCGCTGTTCCTTGGGGACGACTTCGCTACAAATCGGCGAATTGAGTTCCCCAAAAATGCCACCGGGAACCAAAGTCCAAGCTTTTTCCAATCGCCTTCCCGGCGGCATGATTGCTGAACCCAAACGGCGGGCAGATAACTTATCGGCATTAGGTTATCAGTTGATGGCAGTTGGTGCAAATTTCCCAAATTCTGTCAAACAAGACCCGCTATATCTTCACTTTGCCCTACCAAAAGGATCGAGTGTTGAACTCAGAACAATTTGGCAAAATTTTCTGAGAAATACCGCAGCCAAGAATGAAGATGGGACAGTAACAGTTGACGAAATTAAACTTTACCGCGAAAACGAGATAGTTTTTCAATCCAACAAAATGGTTGGCTTGGCACTGCCAAAACGTCCTGAATTTATCAACTCAACGGTGACAATTCCCGTGCTGTGGGGAGAAGTTAATAACTCGGTGGCGTTGCTAAAATCGCTCAGATTGGCGTTGCAAATGAGTTTGGAATTTGAGTTTGGTTTTCCCTTTGTTTTGGGTGCCAATCTGGAAGTCGAACCAATTTGGGATTTTTTCGGAAAAGTTGAGGGAATTCCGTCATCTTTGCAGCCACTATTAGGCAGCGGTCAGTATCGGCGAAACGGTCATTTATCCAAGGAAGAACGGCGCACGGCAGTCACGGCAGAGCAAGTTTTAGAACGGCTGCGCTGTATCGGCAAGCTAGCTATTTCGGTGGCAACTATTCAGAAAAAAGATGACTGTTTGTACGACTTAGCGCGGGCGGCAACTCGTCCGTTAAGTTTCTATTACGTCCTGCTGCGCTGGCTGCTGCGGGAACAAGATGACCCCAATTTGGAGGCAATTTGGTCGCGCATAAAAGAACCTTTGAATACTTTACTGAGGAGTCTCATGTCAGAAGAACACGATCGCGTTTCTAGCTATCTCAAGCAAGCCGCACACATTGCCGAATTTGCCAAGTTGCGGGGCAGTTCCTTCCGCCGCACTGCCCAAACTGAGCCGTTTTCGGAATTTATCAAAGCTGTGCGATCGCGCAAATCTCATATGGATTGGGACACGGTATTTGCCGCCCTAGTGCAGCAATATCACAACCGTCTCGATCGCATTCGAGAACACGGCGTGGGTGCAACAAAATACGAACAAGTCAAGCAGTTTTATCAAGTTTTGCAACAACTATTTGAGGAGGTTTATCACTCGCGTCCCGAACGACTGCTAACTGATAGCAAAACCCTCGAAGCTGCCTACTTGTTTTTTTTACAAGAAGCACGTCAAGAACTTAAGTCTAAAACCGAATCGGGAACCACGTCTAAAACCGAATCTGAATCCACATCTGTAAACAACTAGGAGAATTCAAAATGTCGATCGCAAAATTGCAACCCTTCCTCGCACCCAGCTACGAAAACTTCCCCAAAGGCCGCACCATTGGGATTGTTGTCCTTCGTACAACGCAATCGGAAACCATTTTTCGGACAGAGGGAACGGGGGAACCGATGTGCAGCGAATACGTGCAAGCTGGCATTGAAGATACCGAATCAATTCCTCGGTTGGTGATGACAAAACGCAAACAAGTTGCACCGGAAAGGCGCAAAGGACGAGAGTTTTTGCGATCGCACAACCTTCTCTACACGGCACCAAAAACCGATGCAATTTGCGCTCTCAATACTAATGCACCTTGTGAAATGTGCGTTGATTGCTTCCTTTACGGCTTCGCAGCGGGTGGAGAAGGGGCGCAAAAAAGCAGGGTGTGGACAGAGGATGCGTTTAGCGTGTTGCATTCGACGGAACTAATTGCCGATCGCACCATCAATGCTATCTTTGAAACCGGAACTATGCGCGATGAAAAAGGTAACGCTTCGACTGCCCTCAATACCAGCGAATACATCAAACCTGGGGTTCACTTCCTCGATATTGTCACCCTCAAAGATGTCACCGCTGACGAACTCCGCTACACCCTCGGCAACATTTTATTAACCACTCGTTACGGTGCCGTTTCCAGCCGCGTCGGACGCATGGACAATCAAATTCTAGGTGTATTTGGCGGCATTGCCGAACTGCCGAGTTCCCTAGAATTAGTACAAGGAATTTACGACAAACTCAAAGCTAAAAATACCGCTCTCGAACATCCTTTCAAAACTCAATCTTTAGTAGATGCAACTCATGAAATTATCAGCACTTGGACAAACAAACGAGGTATTTCTATGCAGTTGTCCGCCACCGAATGTGACGCGCTGATTGCCGATGTCGATCGCCATTGGTCGTTACCAGAACAAGAAACCTTCCTCAAACGCTTGGATGAATCCTATGCACCTTGGCGGAAGGTTAAAACTGAAAATAAGACCAAAGGACGAGGTAAAAAGTCGGAGGAGTCATAAATGTAGTCACTGTTTCCGGGCGGGTTGACAAATATCCTCGATTTAAAAAATAGGGGTAAACTCGCCCCCCACAGGATTTGCGTTTATTTAATCGTTTTAATTAATCTCAACCATGCCGCAATTAGAACTTTTTCGGACAGCTTCCACTGCTGTAATTGCCTATCAAACCGCACGCTTAGTCGAACTCTGGTGCGCCGAACCCGTGTTTTTTGCCTCGCGGGAATTGTCCGATACTTACTATACCGAAGGGGCGATCGGCAATTATGCACTAGCCTATGCTTTAGGTTGGGCGCGATCGCCCTATCGACTCACCGGCCAAGACACCAGCAGACCTCGGTATATAGAAGATTTAACCCCCCTTTCCGGTAATAGCTACATCCTCCCCGCATGGCCGATTGACGGCACTTTATCCTTCCGATTTGAGCGGTTTAACGCCCTTTCTGACTCCTATTGGTATGCGATGACAAATAACCGAGTAGCAACGGCGCGCGAAGATTTACCCCTCAGTAGAACGGGGAAAAAACCAAGTACCTATCGCCCTAGCAACTTCCCCCAAACCGGGCGATTGCGAGTAATTGAACGGGGAAATCGGTTTCAGACATTAGTATTTGGCGATCGCGAATTGCCCGAATACATTCGCGTCGGCAAATTTACCAGCAAAGTCCGCGTTGAAATCGTAAAAAAACTCGATGTTGTACAACTTTCGAGGGGCGATTATCGCTGCAATACCTATCTCAGCGCCGCTGACTTACCTGCAAATATCGAACTCCTAGCTTTCGACTTAATTTCGATGCCGCCCGCATCGTTATTGAAAAATCTTTCGTTTCGCGGTGAGGCGCTGCAAGCAGGCAATTTTATTCTCCCAGCTCACCTTGAATTTTGTGGTGGAAACAACAATGGATTATCTGAAAATTAAACTCGAACCTGCCAGTATTTCTGCTTGTGATAAATTGCCTCAACAACTGGAATTTATGGGACAAGCCTTGCAGCATCAAGTCGATGTTTGGGAAGCTGCTAAAAATAATGATATCATTCTCGACCTAGCACCGACGGGAACTGGAAAAACCAAAGCCGGATTGAGTGTTTTGCTGCACAACTCTCAGCGCAATGCTATCTATATCGCACCGACAAATGCCTTAATTGACCAGCAAACTGAAGCCGCCGAAAAATTTGTTAGGGATGCGGGTTTACCTCATATCGTAAAAGCTGCTTCTGCTAGACAAGTCAATTCCTGGCCCGACGATCGCGTTGGGAAACGTTCAGGGGAAAAAATCTATAATGTTTTGCGCGAACCTGCAACTATTTTTCCTGAATGCGGTGGCGGTAGACCAATTTTGCTGGTGACCAACCCGGATATTTTCTACTACGCGACGTTTGTTGCTTACAATAATCTCGATCGCGGAAATATTGCCAGTGAATTTTACAGCAGTTTCTCGACTGTAATTTTCGATGAATTTCACCTTTACGATGCCAAACAATTAGTTAGCTTGTTTTTCTATCTCGCTTTATCTAAAGAGTTTGGCTACTTTCAGTACAATCGAAAAATTGTTCTGTTGACGGCAACGCCAGAACCTGCTTGCGAAGAAGCCTTAAATGTTTTAGGAAAAAATGGGGTAAAAATTGCTCGAATCGATGGCAAAAGTCAAATTAGTTATCTA
Organism: Microcoleus sp. N3A4; assembly: GCF_036701805.1. Lineage (NCBI taxonomy): Bacteria > Bacillati > Cyanobacteriota > Cyanophyceae > Oscillatoriales > Microcoleaceae > Microcoleus > Microcoleus sp. N3A4. The sequence continues at coordinate 150,140 of NZ_JAUBRJ010000002.1, read as the reverse complement.
CGTCCTTCTCAAACTGAAGTCAATCTAGAAATTCGCAAGCAGGTTGATAAAGAAACTACGATCGCAGAAATTGTCCAAGAAGTTATGCGGCGACTCAAAGAAAATCCCGACCAAAATGGGGCTGTCATTCTTGATGCCAAAGATACCCTAGGCCGCATTTCTGACCAATTGCGCGATCGCGGATTTGCCGATTGTTGCGGGCGGATTACGGGGGATACACCGAAGGAAGAACGCCCGCTAGCTGCCCAAAAACAAGTGATTCTAGCTACCAGTACCGTTGATGTCGGTTTCAACTTCGATCGGGATAATCCGCCACCCAGACAAACTCTCGATTGGTTAATTTTTTCTACGCGCGATCGCTTTTCATTTTGGCAGCGCATCGGGCGTGTCGGAAGGGTGTTAGGGAAAACGCAAACCGAAATTCCTTCAGAAGCGATCGCCTATTTACCCGATCGCGCTTGGGAACAAGGCATCGAACAACTTGACTGTTCCGGTGGACGCAAAACCCTCACAGAAATGTTAGAAAGTCTAGACTGCATGAAGCGTCCCTTTCTCGACATTTACTGGCGTTCCGAAGCTTTTCTAGAAATTGCCAAACCCTTACTAGAAATGGAAACTCTTCTGGAAAATTTGCCGGAAGCAAGTTTAGTTATGCAGCTTTATCAAACCATGCAAATAGTGTTGGGAGGTAAACGAGACTGGAATTCTTATCGGCGGCGGATGAAAGTATTGCAAGGTGCCGAAAATGTGGCAAAATCTACTATCAAACAAATTCAAAAAGAGTGGCAATACATTAAAGGCGGTCAAAACTGCGTCAAGAGTTTTATGCAAGCAAACTATCCAGAAGATTGGGAAGAAATAGATTCTGGGAGAACGTCAATCGAATTAGTTGAGGAAAAAATCCGCAAAAACCAAAAAGTCGCCGAAGAGTTGAAAGAATACGCGACAATTCTCAAAGCCAGTTATGCGCCACTTTTCAAATTTCGAGAAAGCTTGTTTGAAAATGTCAAAATTTATGACCCCAAAAACTTTTTACTCGATGAAGTCGGCGAAACCAATCTCGACCCCATTCACCTGCTGAGATTTTTTGAATTTGCTTCCTATGAAAATGGGATTGTGCTTACCCATCGCGCCGCCCAAACCTACGGACTCAAATTTGCCTTGCAAGTTGCAGATTTAGAAGATTTTGCGAACAACTATCTCTGCAAACTGTATGCTTTTAAGAATTGTACTATCGAACGGACGATCGGCGATATCGTTCGTCCCACAGCGCTAATTTCCCAGCTTTCACCGCCCTTAATGCCCGGTGTCATTGTCCGAGAACATCGCAAAAATCGCTGGGCAATTCTCAAACTCAGAAAACAAGGAATCGAATGCTATCCGATTACGGTCAAAGATAGCTTTGCTAACGAACAAGAATATACATTTTTTCCGAGTTTATCGGGAATTTTGGCGATCGCCTCCGCTGGCATTACCTTAAAATGTCCTGACAATCAAGAATTCTGGGTAATCTAAATCATGCCACACAGCCTTGTCCTCAACATCCTTCCCCTGGCCCCGATTCCCCCCGGATACCTCACCGGCAGACACCTGCACGCCCTCTTCCTCACCCTCGTGAGCTCAGTTGACAAACAACTCGGCGATCGCCTCCACGATGCCACCGCCCAAAAATCCTTCACCCTCAGCCCTTTGCAAACTAAAAAATGCCCTTTCAAAAAACACCATTCGCTGCAATGGGAACACACAGAACCGATTGCAGAACACACCCTGTGTTGGTGGCGGATCACTCTGCTTGATGACACTTTATTCAGCAAATTAACTAATCTTTGGCTGAACCTCAATCCGTCGAAGCCGTGGCATCTCGGGCCCGCCGATTTGATGATTACTAAGATTCTCGGAACGCCCCAAGTAGATCAACCTTGGGCTAATGCTTGCGATTACTCTCAATTGTACGATCGCGCTTCCGAAACTAATCGCTTAATTGCCTTCAGTTTTGCGACTCCTACTACTTTTAGGCAGGGCAAATTCGATTCGGTGATTCCTACTAGAGAATGCGTTTTTAACAGTCTCCTCAGTCGGTGGAACAAGTACAGCCCGATCGCAATTCCCGATCAGTCCTTCGATGCACTTTTTTCGACTTTTGTCAATATCAAAAGCGAAAAATTGACCAACTATGAAACCAATTTTGTCGGCATGGTTGGGGAGGTTAGTTATCGGATTTTGGGAGATGTGGAGCCTTTAGTGATTAAGCAAATTAATGCTTTGGCTGATTTTGCTCTTTACTGCGGGGTGGGCAGGAAAACTCCGATGGGGATGGGAATGACTCGGCGGATTGTTGTTAAAAAATAACCCAATGCAGCAAAGCGATTTAACTGGTTTTAACGGGTTCCTAGGCTCTGCCTGGGAACCGATATCCAGAGGCTCTGCCTCGCTTGCTCACGGAGGAAAATTGGAGGCAGAGCCTCCGGATCTGTGTTACCAGGCAGAGCCTGGTAACGAGTAGAGATGCCCACCCCACAATAACACTAAACTCTTGTGGAACAGGCATCTTGCCTGTTGCTAATTCCCAATTACCAATCTCTTACAAACCCTTACAATCATGAACGATTTTGATTACATTTCGATCGCATCTCTCAACCAGTATTCCTATTGCGCTCACCGCTGCTGGCGGATGTTTTGTGCGGGCGAATTTGCGGACAATCAGTATACCATTGAAGGGACGAGTTTGCACGATCGCGTCCACACTATGGGCGAGATTAACCGCGATGAAACTTGGCAGGTTCGGGCGATTTGGCTGAAGTCTGAGCGCTACAAACTGATTGGAAAATCGGATTTGATTGAGTCGGCTGAGGGTGAGATTTATCCGGTGGAATACAAGCGGGGACGGAAGGGGGAATGGGATAACGACGAGTTGCAAGTTTGCGCCCAAGCGCTTTGTTTGGAGGAGATGACGGGGAAAACTATTGCAACTGGATATGTGTATTACGCGCAGTCGCATCAGCGGCAATTAGTCGAGATTTCTCAGGGGTTGAGACAGGAGGCGATCGCCACTATCACCGCTATCCAAATTTTGCTGCAAACAGGCAGTATGCCTCGACCTAATTATAGCAAACGCTGTCAAGGTTGCAGCCTTTATCAGCAATGTTTGCCGCACGCTGCTGAGAAAGTCCTGCGCTATCAAGAAGCTAATTAATCCAAACTACAAATTTAGGAGTCAATCGTGGGAACACTGTATATCAATCAAGATGATGTGTTTATTGGCAAAACAGATGAACGGCTGAATGTCAAGGCAAAGAATCAAATCTTACAAGATGTGCCTTTGATTCATTTAGATGGAGTGGTGATTTTGGGACGGGCGACTATTTCTCCGGCGGCGATCGCAGAATTGCTACAACGCAAAATTCCTCTGACTTTTCTCACCGATACCGGTCACTATTTGGGCAAGCTGGAACCGGAATTAAGTAAAAACATTTTCGTTCGCAATGCTCAGTGGAAAGCGGCGGGGGAAACTCCCCAAGCTATTCATGTTGTCCGGGGTTTTATTCGGGGTAAATTGAAGAATTATCGCACCAGTTTATCTCAAACTCAGCGGGAACATTCGGAACTAAATTTAGCTTCGGCAATTATGCAGATTTCCAATGCGATCGCCAAACTTGACAAAACTGACAATATTGACTCCTTGCGCGCACAAGAAGGTGCTGGAAGTGCGGCGTATTTCAGGGTTTTCAAGCAATTAATTCGCGCGGAAGGCTTTGTGTTTCAACCGCGACACCGCCCTGCTACCGATCCGGTGAATTCTTTGATGAATTTTGCTTACACGCTGCTGCGTCACGATGTGCAAAGCGCGATTAATATTGTGGGATTTGACCCTTATTTAGGATACCTTCATATGCAGCGCTACGGCCGCGTCGGTTTAGCGTTTGATTTGATGGAAGAGTTCCGCCCTTTGGTAGCAGACAGTATCATTTTGAATGCGATTAACCGCCGGATTCTGACGCCGAATGATTTTACTGTGGAACCTCTGAGTAATGTGGTGCGACTGTCGGAAACGGGACGGAAAGAATTTCTGAAGTTGTATGAAAAGAAAAAGCAGTCTGAGTTTAAGCATCCTGTTTTGAAACGCAAGTGCACTTATCAAGAAGCTTTTGAAATTCAAGGGCGGCTGTTGGCGAAATATTTGATGGGCGAGATTGACAAATATCCACCTTTAGTTTTGTACTAGATATGCACATTCTGATTTCTTACGATATTTCGGAAGATAAGCGCCGGACAAAGATTCACAAAATGCTCAAGTCTTACGGGCAGTGGATGCAGTACAGTGTGTTCGAGTGTGCTGATTTGAGCGAGACTCAGTATGCTAAGTTGCGATCGCGCCTGAACAAAGTCATCAAACCGAACGAAGACAGTATTTTGTTTTTTCCGCTGTGCGCTTGCTGTCAGGGTAAGATTGAACGCATTGGTGGGGTAGTGCCTGCCGATCGCACAATATTTTTTGCTTAGTTTCCGTGAATCGGTAGGTGTTAAAATGGGGGTATCAAATTTTTCGCCTCAAACTCCTGTGCAGCAAGAGTTTGATGCCCCCAGTCTGAAAAAACGATTCGCGGAAATTGTAAAAGCTTTACAGGATAGCGTTTTGGAGTGAGTATGAATAATTTGCTATTGACAAGCCGAAGGCTGGAATGGTACTTTTGTTTTAGATTCACGGAACTGAACCTTGAAAACCAAATACAGCAAGGCTTCTGGAACGGGCGGCCGGAAAATACCTAAAACCCTATCAGGGATTGAAACTTGAGGCGGATTTGTGTGTCTGTGGATGTGCCCGCCGGAAAATACCTAAAACCCTATCAGGGATTGAAACGTGAGACAATAGCCTGGAAGATAGTTAGCCCCATAAGCCGGAAAATACCTAAAACCCTATCAGGGATTGAAACTTTTATCAGTCAGTTGCTAAAAATTCAGAATTTCCTAGCCGGAAAATACCTAAAACCCTATCAGGGATTGAAACACTACGAGGAGAACAAATGGCAATAACACAAGTAAGCCGGAAAATACCTAAAACCCTATCAGGGATTGAAACCACTCCTGGCGAAGCTTTAGCGGATGCTCATTTGCCGGAAAATACCTAAAACCCTATCAGGGATTGAAACATCAGGAGAATAAAAAGTAATGCCTGTAACGAAAGCCGGAAAATACCTAAAACCCTATCAGGGATTGAAACGTTTAACTCAGCGGCCGAAACTTCCTCCCTTTAAGCCGGAAAATACCTAAAACCCTATCAGGGATTGAAACTGAAGCTTTGTTGCAAGAAAAAGCTCAGACAGAAAAAGCCGGAAAATACCTAAAACCCTATCAGGGATTGAAACAGCCAAACTTTCAGGAGAAGGCAACGGCAAAGTAACAGGCCGGAAAATACCTAAAACCCTATCAGGGATTGAAACGTAGTTTTTTGTTAATTTTAATGAAGAAAAAGCATATTTGCCGGAAAATACCTAAAACCCTATCAGGGATTGAAACTATCTTCCCAAGTCATAACAGTTTACCTATCCGAGCCGGAAAATACCTAAAACCCTATCAGGGATTGAAACTGACAGGTTTCATTCGCCGCGCTGGCGGACTTGAGCCGGAAAATACCTAAAACCCTATCAGGGATTGAAACACCTCGGTGTCACGGGCGATAGCAGCGGGGATGTCGGAAGCCGGAAAATACCTAAAACCCTATCAGGGATTGAAACATACCAGGAAGCGGTAATTATGCGGATAGCCAACTAAAAAGCCGGAAAATACCTAAAACCCTATCAGGGATTGAAACGATCGCATTTGTTACCCCCGCTGCAATCGAAGCTTTAGCACGCCGGAAAATACCTAAAACCCTATCAGGGATTGAAACAACGATGCTGCTAGGCTTGCTGCAAAACCAGCTATCGAGCCGGAAAATACCTAAAACCCTATCAGGGATTGAAACCATGAAACCCATAGGGGCTAAAGCCACGCCAAAAGCGCCGGAAAATACCTAAAACCCTATCAGGGATTGAAACCAGCAAACAGTAGCGGCATTATTTCTGGAACCAGTTTAAGCCGGAAAATACCTAAAACCCTATCAGGGATTGAAACTACGATTCCCCCTGCGACGGAAGCCAGTTAGCAAAAGCCGGAAAATACCTAAAACCCTATCAGGGATTGAAACTCAATATTTACATCCCAGGAGGATATCAATACAACGCCGGAAAATACCTAAAACCCTATCAGGGATTGAAACCATGTATTCTTCTAGGCGGCGGTTGGACAATGCCGCCGGAAAATACCTAAAACCCTATCAGGGATTGAAACATTGAGTATTGGCGCGATCGATCTATTAAGGGTAGCCGGAAAATACCTAAAACCCTATCAGGGATTGAAACATGACCGAGTGCGGAATGAGTAAGGCCACTTACTATGCCGCCGGAAAATACCTAAAACCCTATCAGGGATTGAAACTCACGAGTGAGACCAGAACGCGCTGGAACGCTTGCGCCGGAAAATACCTAAAACCCTATCAGGGATTGAAACTTCAGATATCGGTCGCCGCCGACTTGCTTTTAAGGCCGGAAAATACCTAAAACCCTATCAGGGATTGAAACAAATTCAGGATTTGAACGAGATGCAGATTGATAGCCGGAAAATACCTAAAACCCTATCAGGGATTGAAACGAGGTAGTCGTCACCAATCCATTGCCGGGTCAGCCAAGCCGGAAAATACCTAAAACCCTATCAGGGATTGAAACCTTAAGCTTGGTCGCTAAACTATTGTCGATTGTGTCACGAGCCGGAAAATACCTAAAACCCTATCAGGGATTGAAACTCAAGAATTTGGCAAGGCAGACATTGGACGCATTCAGCCGCGCCGCAAGCCGGAAAATACCTAAAACCCTATCAGGGATTGAAACATGGCGATCGACTTCGACGGCGAAGCTGCGCTGCCAAGCCGGAAAATACCTAAAACCCTATCAGGGATTGAAACCAACATCTCCTTATTAATTGGTTTTAAAATGTTGGCCGGAAAATACCTAAAACCCTATCAGGGATTGAAACCTAATATCTCTCCCCGCGCTGCTTCAAAGCCCGTCTTGAGCCGGAAAATACCTAAAACCCTATCAGGGATTGAAACTATCAAAACCACCACGTTCAGCGCAACCATATTCGATGCCGGAAAATACCTAAAACCCTATCAGGGATTGAAACGGATCGACTTATCAGTGGCTTGAGCTCAGAAGAGCCGGAAAATACCTAAAACCCTATCAGGGATTGAAACAATAATAGCCTGATCGATTTGTTGCGGTGTAGCAAATGCCGGAAAATACCTAAAACCCTATCAGGGATTGAAACTGCTATTTGGAAAGCCTCACCGCGTCAACTTCTGCCGGAAAATACCTAAAACCCTATCAGGGATTGAAACATAAGGCTCTCTAGTACGCTCATCACTTCATCGATAAGCCGGAAAATACCTAAAACCCTATCAGGGATTGAAACCTCGTGTTCCAGTGGAAATTCTGCCGAAAATACAGCCGGAAAATACCTAAAACCCTATCAGGGATTGAAACTCACGGGAATTCGGAGCCGCATCAAGCATTGGTGGCCGGAAAATACCTAAAACCCTATCAGGGATTGAAACTGAAAAAAACGACCTGCAAATTTCCAGGTATCTAGCCGGAAAATACCTAAAACCCTATCAGGGATTGAAACTACTAGCAGCACATCCAAAAATTGTATCTTTTCGCCGGAAAATACCTAAAACCCTATCAGGGATTGAAACCAGTTCCAAAACCGTTTGAAGCTGATGCCGTCATCGTATACGCCGGAAAATACCTAAAACCCTATCAGGGATTGAAACATCTATCTCTCTAGAAATATAATGAACGATCCGAGCCGGAAAATACCTAAAACCCTATCAGGGATTGAAACATTGATTTCAGGAGCGCAACAAGCAGGCGCGGCGCTATCGCCGGAAAATACCTAAAACCCTATCAGGGATTGAAACTTAAGTAAACCTATTTCCACTAGATTGTGATTGAGCCGGAAAATACCTAAAACCCTATCAGGGATTGAAACTTGATGGGAGGATTAGAAACTGGCTCTATGTCTAGCCGGAAAATACCTAAAACCCTATCAGGGATTGAAACTTATTAAACGAGCGTACTCTCGGACACTAAAAGATTGGGCCGGAAAATACCTAAAACCCTATCAGGGATTGAAACGTTTCAATTCGTGCGCGTTTTAATATTTCTTCAAAAGCCGGAAAATACCTAAATCCCTATCAGGGATTGAAACCAGTGGGCAAAAGACGATCCTTTTGGTTTCCTTGCTTGGAAGATGAAAGAATTAGAAATGCAATTGAGGGCAAATTTGGGACTTGCGTAAACGAAGATTTAGCTTGAATCGAGTGATGGCCAAACTTGATAATACTTCTGAAACAGCCATTGCGATTACTTTTTTGGTAATCAACCTTTCTACCTGGCTGCTCCGGGTTTTTTGTGTGTTTTTATGTCGATCGGGCAAAACAACACCTGTTTTTGGGTTGAGGATAATTTTCAATTATATGTGTAGGAGATTAACACAGGAAAAGCTTATCTTAAATCGAATTTGAATATATCGATCGCTCCTGCTCTTGGGAAAGCGATCGATTATTCAGCAAACCCTAAGTATACACTTTTATTTGTCGAGTCTGACCGTGATTGAAATGCGATCGCCCCTACCAGACAGACTCTACCGCTTTGATTATTTTTAACTTTTGAATAGAACGATTGCCATCTATCAACACAGTCTTATCCTTTCACTGGCAAGAAAATTGTAAACTCCGTCCCTTCTCTCAACACAGAATTTACCTCTATTGTACCGCCGTGTTTCTCAACCACAATTTGACGCGCGATCGCCAATCCTAACCCCGTGCCTTTCCCAACCTCTTTCGTAGTAAATAAGTGGTCAAATATTTTTTGTTTGACTTCTTCGCTCATCCCCTTACCATTATCAGCAATAGTAATTTTTACCCTTTGATTTTCTAATGAGGTTGTAATTTTAATGCGACTGGGATTTGTCTCAATTTCTTGAAAACTTTGCCCAATGTTTGATTCATCCAACGCATCAATGGCATTGGCTATAATATTTATAAATACCTGATTTAATTGACCGGGAAAACAATCGATTTTAGGTAAATTTCCATATTCAGTTATCACTTCAATGGCGGGACGTAGTTCGTTTGCTTTCAGGCGATGTTTGAGAATTAAAATTGTGCTATTAATGCCTTCATGGATATTAAATGGCACTTTGTAATCTTTGTCAGCACGGGAGAAAGTGCGGAGTGAAGTGCTGATGTTGCAGAGGCGATCGCACCCCATTTTCATCGAGTCAATCATCTTAGGCAGGTCTGCGATCAGATAATCTAAATCAATCGCTTCAGCATGGTCTGCAATGTCATTAGCTGATGCTTGAGTTCGATATAGATTGAGATGCGCCACTAAGTCTTGCACCGTTTGCTGGGCTTCATTCAAATTGCCAGCAATAAAGCCAATGGGATTGTTGATCTCATGAGCCACGCCAGCCACAAGATTGCCCAACGCAGATAACTTCTCATGCTGTATCAACTGAACTTGCGTTTGCTTGAGATGATCCAAAGTTTGCGAAAGTTCAGTAGTTCGCTTTTCCACTTGCTGTTCGAGAGTTTGAGTGAAGCGTTGCACCGTCAGTTGAGTTTCAATACGAATCAACATTTCCTCAACCTGGAACGGTTTAGTAATGTAGTCTACACCGCCCACCTTAAATGCTTTTACCTTGTCCAGCGCATCATCGAGCGCACTAATAAAAATTACAGGGATATTGCGAGTTTCCTCAGAGGCTTTGAGTTGGCGACAGACTTCGTAGCCATCAATATCAGGCATATTGATATCCAACAAAATCAGATCGGGAGGTTCTGACTGAGCCGATCGCAGTGCCATTGTACCGTTTATGGCTGTACGCACCTCGTACCCTTGCTCTAGCAAGAGATTGGATAATAAGCGAAGATTGTCCCGCAAATCGTCAACCACAAGAATTTCTATTTTAGGTGGCAAAATCATAAGTTCAAATGACTAAAGAACAAATTGAGTTAGTTCGATTAGAGTGTCAAACTCGAAGTTATCCACCAACTGGTTCAAAGTTTTTACCATTGCCGACTGTTGGTCGGGAATCTGTTGAATCAGTGCAATCAGCCGTTTCTCGCGTCCAGTAGTAGCAGCGGCGTGAAATTCTGTTCGCCACTCAGCCGACATCACATTCAAATCAGACGGTTGCAGTTGAATTATTGCAGATGGCTGTAGTGGCTGATGTTGCGAATCGCCTGCTTCCTCGTACAGATAGCGCACACCAATATGCTTTGCCATTGCGTCGAGAATTTCGTAATCCCGAAACGGCTTTCGCATAAAATCATCACAGCCAACTGCCAGAATCGCCGCACGTTCTTCTTCCAAACTGCTGGCGGTCAAAGCAATAATCTTGGGTGCGTTTTCCTGTGCCTGGACTTTAATTTGTGCTGTGGCTTCAATGCCATTGAGCACTGGCATTCTCATGTCCATCCAAATCAACTGGGGTTGCCATTGTTGCCAAATATCGATCGCCTCTTTACCATTCTCCGCTTCTTTCAACTCAAATCCCAAGGGACTGAGCAACTTGATTAAAATCTGGCGATTGATGTCTTTATCATCCACGACTAAAATACGGTATTGCGGTTGATCGGGTGCTAGGGCAACGATTTGTCGCCGCAACTGTACGCTTTCCTCATCCGCTGCCTCAACAGCGATCGCTTGAATGTCGAACTTAACAATTGTACCATACCCCACCTGAGAACTGACGGTCATCTCACCGCCCATAAGCTGCACAAACTTGCGGCTGATTGGTAATCCTAATCCTGTTCCTTCTTGGGAGTTTTTTCCCGTCTGGGTTTGGGCAAAAGCTTCAAACAATTTATCCAGTTCCTCAGCCGCAACGCCTGCACCAGAGTCTTCTATCTCGAAATGTAGAGTTACTGGTTCAGAGGTAGGCAGTTCCGGGGGATTAATTGCTGTCACCTTGACCGCAACTCCTCCTTCATCAGTAAATTTAATCGCATTACCAATCAAGTTAATTAAAATCTGGCGCAACTTCACTTCATCGGTTTGCAAATAGCGAGGTAAATTCGGCAAATATTCAAACAACAACTGGAGTTTTTTGTCCTCTGCTTTGAGCCGGAATATATCTTCTACATCGCTCAGCAAGCGATAGAGATCGAAACGTTTGGGATTGAGTGTAGTTTTACCTGCTTCAATCTTGGATAAATCTAAAATGTTGTTGATTAGTGTTAGTAAATGTTCGCCACTGCGAGTGATGATGCCTACATTTTCGTGATGTTCGGTGGAGAGGGTTTTGCTGCGGGTCATCAGTTGTGAAAACCCCAGAATCGCATTGAGGGGGGTGCGGAGTTCGTGACTCATGTTGGCAATGAAGGAACTCTTGGCTTGATTTGCTACTTCTGCTTTTTCTTTAGCTTGTTCTAGTTCCTGGTTGGATTCAGCTAGTGCGGCTGTGCGATCGCTCACTCGCTGTTCTAATGTTTCAAAGGATTCCTTGAGTTGTCCTGCCATCTGGTTGAATGACGTTGCCAACTCTCCCAGTTCATCGGTGCGATCGAGTTCAACTGCGTGGTTCCAGTCTCCTTGGGCGATATCTTTTGCCGCTTGATTAAGGCGTAAAATCGGTCGAGTTACCCACCGGGCAGTGAGGATACCTACAATAATAGCAAGTACGAGTGCCGCCATACAGAGCAGAATTGTGGTGCGGGTATTAGCATCGATTTGCTCCATAAAATCAGCCTCCGGCACAACTACTACTATTAGCCAGTCTAGTCCATCGTCATCTCGCAGCGGTGTTACTTGTAAGAACTGTCGCTTGCCATCAATTAAAAAATCGAGTTGGCTTGTCTGTTGGATATTTTTGAGATTGCCAAAGTTTGAGTTTAAATATTTTGCTGTTAGTTGAATGAGCGGAGCGTTACTATCGGTTGCCTTTAGGCGTTTTTGTTCCTTCCCATCACTGCTGATAGTAAAGGGCTTTTCAGGAGTTGAGGTAGCTACCAACAACCCCGCTCGATCTACAATAAAAAGTTTTCCTGATTTACCGATTTTAATACAGTTCAGAAATTGATCGATTTCTGAGAGTGTAACAGAAGCAAAAGTAACACCTAGTAATTTTTTATCTTTGTTGTAGATAGGTAGAGAGTGAACCATCAATAAGGCTTTAGTTGCTGCATGGGGATAGATGGAATTCCAGGTAGATTTACCCGCCTGTTTGCCGGTCATATACCAAGGGCGACGACGAGGATCGAAGTTAGGAACAGCACGAATTTGCCGAGTAGTCTTACCCTCATCGTTGACCTCATAGGTTACAAAGGTATCACCAGCTTTGTCTGAACGAATTAGTAAGGTTCCTCTATTGAGTTTTTCACTCCCTCTAAGTCCGCCTTCGCTATTACCCACGCCGCTATATATGGGAGAGAATACCTTTGCTTGCAGCAAAAAATGACGCTCTTGACTAGCAAAATCTTGTAGGCTCCAATAACCCTGATTCATTGCTTCTACATTAAGCTTATTTACTAGGCGAGGTTTTTCTAAATAGTTGGCAATTTTCTCTTGAACACGGGCGGTTACTTCGTCTCGTAATTTACCAGCTACCTGATTAATAGCTTGTTGTCCATTCCGAAAAGAAAGCCATCCTGTCAGACTAACTGCTGCCAAGATTTGTAGAATAAAAGGAACCACAAGGATGGCTCTTAATGATAACTTATTTGACATTTGATTGGTTAACCTTTGATTTGAGATGGTTGATATTTATTTCAACAAGTTAGAACAATTCACAATGTTTTTTATTTAATTGGAAGAGCGATCGCAAACTCTGTACCTTCGCCTAAAGCTGAACTTACGTCTAAAATACCAGAGTGTTTTTCTACTACAATTTGACGCGCGATCGCCAATCCTAACCCCGTGCCTTTTCCAACCCTTTTTGTCGTAAACAAATGGTCAAATATCTTTTCTTTTACCTCTTCATTCATTCCTTTACCATTATCAGCAATGGTAATTTTAACCGCATTATATTCTACTGAAGTTGTAATTGTAATTCTGTTGGGATTTGCTTTGACATCAGCAAAATTTCGCCCAATATTTGACTCATCTAAGGCATCGATCGCATTGGCCAGAATGTTCATAAACACCTGGTTAATCTGTCCGGGGAAGCATGAGATCGCCGGAAGATTCCCGTAGTCCTTGACTACTTCAATGGCAGGTCGCTCATCGTTGGCTTTTAATCGATATTTGAGAATTAAGATCGTGCTGTCTATGCCCTCGTGGATGTTGAAGGGCACTTTGTAGTCTTTGTCAGATCGAGAAAAGGTGCGGAGACTCGTACTGATATCTTTGATGCGATCGCAACCCGATTGCATCGAGTCAATCATTTTGGGCAGGTCTTCGATGATATAGTCTAAATCGATATCTTCGGCATGGTCGGCAAGCTCTGTTTCCGGGGCGCGAGATCGATAGAGATTGAGATGCTGCACTAAGTCTTGAACTGTGGATTTGGCTTCATTCAAATTGCCAGAAATAAAGCCAACCGGGTTATTAATTTCATGAGCAACACCTGAAACTAAATTACCCAACGCAGACATTTTTTCACTTTGCACTATTTGTAATTGGGCATTTTGCAGTTCTTGCTCTGCTCGTTTACGTTCGCTAATATCCAAAAACAATCCATCCCAAACCATAGACCCATCGGCAAATCTTTGGATTTGAGATTCCCCATGAATCCACTTGATAATTCCTGATGGGGTGATAATTCGCCCTTCCCAGTGCCAGGAAGATTCGGTTTGAATGGTGTGAGTTTGGGACTGTAGAAAACTTGCGATGTCATCTGGATGCACCAGATTGGTGAAAAACTGCCAATTGGACATAGCTTGGTCTGGGGTAATTTCCAGCAAGCTGTAACAATTTGCACTAATGTAGCTCAACGATATAACCCCATCGGCAGTCATGGGATATTGAAAAACTACCCCAGGCACGTTGTTTACCAAGCTATGGAAGCGAGAGTTACTCGCACTCAATGAGTTGAGTGATTCCTCTAGCTGTTGAGCATAGTTATGCGATCGCTCATAAAGTCGAGCATTTTCCAAAGAAATCGCCGCTTGAGTGCAGAGTAAATTGAGAAGTTCAACGCGATCGCTTGTGAAGGCTCCCGTTACTAAATTATTTTCTAGATATAAAATGCCCAGCAACTTGCCCTGATGCAAAATTGGGCTACATAAGATACTATACGGCTGCTGACGCATGATATACGGGTCATTAGCTAAGGTGAGATCGGCACTCGCATTAATTAGCACAGCAGTCTGCCTGTTGTGCTTCACTTTATAAATCAGCTTCAGGGGAATGTATTGACTGTCCTCAATGGGAAGACGCTGCAACACAACAGGCTCCGTCCCCAAGGTAATTGAGCCTTCGATCGCTAGATGATTGTCTCGCAAGAGCATTAACACGCATTTATCAGCCCCCGCATTTTCGATGACGATCGCAAGCAACGATGAAAGCAGTTTTTCGAGTTCGATTTCACCGGAAAGAGTTTGAGAAGCTTTGAGAATCGCTTTTAAATCTAGGGTATCTGAAACACTGCTACTGCTAGAAGTGGCGGAACTGGTGGAGGTGACACTTCCCAAGGCGAAGATAGTTTCATGAGTTGAAAGGGGAGAACGGGTTTGCTGTAATATGGGAGCGAGCAGTTGGGGATAACGTCTTTCCAAGTCGGCAACTTTAGCTTTTGCACCCCAACGAGCATAGGCATAGTAGGCGTTTGTGATGTATGACTGAGCTATGAGCTCTTTACCCCATTCGAGGTAAAATTTGGCGGCTAGTTCTTTAGCAAGTGCTTCTTCTTGGATATAACCGTGTTCTTTCGCAAGAGCAATGGCGCGATCGTAATAGTCGATCGCTAAGGCTTTTTCACCTAAGACTCGATGCTTTTCTGCTTCCACCAAATGCCACTTGTGCAAGAAGTTCATCGGTGCGTGGTGCGATCGCTTCTGCAACGAAGCCTGATTTTCTGCTACCCGCTGCAGGCGATCCGCTAATTCAGACTCCCCACTAAAATCCCCAGTTAAAGCCGCCAGAGAGTCATAGAAGTAAAAGATGGGCACTGTGACGTAACCTGCCCCTGCTGCTAAATACTGTCTGCCCACAGTCGCAATGTCTGACAGGGATTGCGCCGTGTCACCAAACAGGTAGCTAAGAATCAATTTATGCAGATAGAACAAATGAAGCCCCATTAGATCGTTCGCTGCCAATAACTGAGGTAGGAACTGCGCCTCATCGCACATATCGCCCGCCAAAAGCTGGGGATTGTGAGCATTGCCCAACAAATTTAAAACCGCCTGTCCGAGCAGTTGAAAGTAGTTAAACGTCACAACCTGCTTGAGATTCTTTGACATCTGGCTGTAGGCCTGGATGTCTCGCTCCAGCGTTAAGAGTTCGTGACTGCTGAAGTAGGCATTTTGGCAGGTATAAAGTGCAGCATAACCCGCAAATTCCAAATCTCCAGTGTCTAATCCAATTTGGTAGCCTTCCCGTAGAACTTGCAGTGACGTTTGCAAATGAGTAGTGCCATGTAGAACCACTGTCCCCAGTAAAAAGCGGGTTCTACATTCAACCTCCTTGGCATTGAATTTTTCGATTACTGCTAACGCTAGCTTGCCAGCGCGATCGGCTGCTTCCATGTCTTCTAAAATGCCATTCAACAGCAGACCATAGCTGGCATAAAAGAAGGCAGAGAATGGCGCGTTTCCATATTGAATCGAGGCATTTACCTGCGACAGAATCAGTAATGGATATAAGGAAGGATTTGTATTATAAATGCCTGGTGCAGCGCTGGTGGCAATTTTCATCGCTGCCAGAGGTTCAGAGGCTGTCATAGCGGGCAGGTTTAATAACTCCTCGATCGGTCTACCTGCTAACAGGTTCACCGTATGCTGAAATCCCTGCTGGATATCTGACTGAGTGGGGCAATCGGGCAATTGAACGCCCAATTGACTTAGCACTTGTTTGGCTAGGGCGCTTGCCTCCAACAGTTGATGCTGCAATACATGGTTTTGAATCTCGATTTCGTAGATTTTTACCCGATCGAGTAGTGTTTTGGCTTGCTGTAATACTATCTGGGCCCAATGTTCCATTTGCTCGAGTTCTCCAGCAAGAAAGGCATTTTCAGCCGCCAATTCATGCAACATTAGAGCCAATTCATACTGACTTTGCCAACAATCGGGCTTTAGCAGCGTGATTCCCGTAGTTGCGTAGGTCATAGCAGACTGATATGCGGTTGCCGATCTGGCTCTTTTGGCAGCGAGTCCGTTTAACTGGGCAATTTTCTCTCGTTCTGCGGGCCGGGCGACCAAATTCAATCCCCTGTTTAGGTGATTGACGATATCAAATAGTTTGTTGGTCTGTTCTATATCTGATGTGTAGTTGAGCAGCAGTTGACCTATTTTCAGATGGATCGAGGCTTTTTCGCGATCGGGAATGAGGGAATAGGCAGCTTGCTGGACGCGATCGTGTAAAAATTTGTAGGTAACTGTTATTTGTCCTTGGTCATTGGTAATTTGTTGTTCTTCGTCTACGAATGACAAATGACTATTGACTAATGACTCTTGTTGATAAAACTTATAAACTTCACTAATTGGTAAAATCAATCCTTCCTGCAAGGATTTCCATAACGCCGTCGCTACGTCTGTTTGGGATTGTTCTGAAACAATTGCTAGGGTATTCAAATCAAACTGGGCTCCGATGCAAGCCGCCAGTTTGAGAACTGTTTGGGTTAAGAGTGGCAATTTCAAAAGTTGCCCTGCCATGAACTCTACGACATCATCGGTGAGCGAGTGCGATCGCACTGCTGTAATATCGCATTGCCAATGTCGTGTTTCCCAATCAAAAGTAATGCAATTATCTTCATGCAATGCTTTGAGAAACTGGGTAGCAAAGAAGGGATTTCCCTGAGTTTTTTGGTACACCAGTTCTATTAAGGGTTGAGCCTGAGATAATTCGCATTTCAGCGTATCCGCTACTAACTGATTCAGAGCCACTAAACTTAATGATTGTAGAGTAATGGTGTTGACTGTTGCGCCGATTTTGACGATTTCATCGACCGTAAGAATGAACGGGTGAGCGGGTGATACTTCATTATCTCGATAGGCACCCAATACCAATAAATAGCCAGTTTCTACCATCAACAATTGCAGCAATTTCAGCGATGCAGAATCTGCCCATTGCAAGTCATCTAAAAATATCACTAAGGGATGCTCTGCACTGGTAAAAACTTGGGTAAACTTTTGGAACAATAAATTAAAGCGATTTTGGGCAGCATTTCCTGATAGTTCAAGTGGGGATGGCTGTGAGCCAATGATTTTTTCTAGTTCGGGAATCACCTCAATAATTACTTGTCCATTTTCGCCAACCGCTGCTAATATTTGGTTTCTCCATCGCTCTAGTTGGATATCGCTTTCTGTTAATAATTGCTCCATTAAATCTCGAAATGCTTGTACAAAAGCACTCAAGGGTATATTGCGTTGAAATTGGTCAAATTTTCCTTTGATAAAATAACCGCGTTGCCGTACAATTGGTTTGTGAACTTCGTTGATGACTGCTGTTTTTCCAATCCCTGAAAACCCCGCTACTAGCATCATTTCCACCCCCCTATGTCCACCCTTAGCAAGGGGGGATTCAGGGGGGTTAGCGACTCTTTCAAATGCTTGCAATAGAGTTGATACTTCGGCTTCTCGTCCGTAGAGTTTATCAGGGATCAGGAAGCGATCGCACACATCTCTTTGAGCAATGGGGAAATCATTAATTCCACCAGTTTCTTGAAGTTGATGTAAACAATTTTCTAAATCAAGCTTCAGTCCCAATGCACTCTGATATCGGTCTTCAGCATTTTTTTCCATCAATTTTGTGATAATTCCTGATAATACAGATGGAATTTCTGGCTGATTTTTATGTACTAAGGACGATGCTTTAGCAATATGATAATGTACTAACTCCATAGCATCGTTTGATTCAAATGGTAATTTCCCTGTGAGTAATTCATAGAAGGTGACTCCTAAAGAATAAAAGTCAGTCCTGTAATCAATCCCCCGATTCATTCGACCTGTTTGTTCTGGGGAAATATAAGCAAGTGTTCCTTCTAATACATTGGGATTGATGAGTGTTTGCGTTTCTCGTGGTAGTAAAGATGCAATACTAAAGTCGATTAATTTGACTTGTTTAGTTTCGGGATTAATTAAGATATTACTGGGTTTAATATCTTTGTGAATTATGCGCTGACGATACAATATATCTAAGGTATTGCAGAGGGCGATCGCTATTCCTAAAAACTCTCTCAAAGATATTTTATTTTTTCCTTTTACGGCCCATTCCTGAAGAGAAATCCCCCCAAAGTCTTCCATTACTAAGGCATAACCATTATGATATGCTTCCAGGCTATAAGTTTGTACGATCCCAGGTTGACAAAGGTTTTTGGCAATGGTATATTGATTGCGAAACTGTACCAATTCGCTAAAGGTAGGATAGTCGTTTTTCAACAGTTTAATGACAACAGGTAATCGATCGCTGGTACGGATAGCCCGATAGACTAAGGTGCGACTTCCTGAATAAACTGTTTCGACAATTTGATAGTTGGGAATTTGAACATTTGTCGGAGAGTTGGTGTTTTGGTGAGAGTTATTCATGTTCATTGTTGTTTTAGGATTGATGGGTGACTAATTGGTGAGATGAGTCTGAAGAAGAGTGAAAAGTTAACTTTTTTTATGCCTGAGTGGGTAAGGTGATGATAAATTCAGTTTCTTTTCCTAGTATAGAGTTCACGTGAATGGAACCGCTATGTTTTTCGACGATAATTTGACGTGCGATCGCCAATCCTAACCCCGTGCCTTTCCCAACCGATTTTGTAGTAAATAAATGGTCAAATGTTTTTGATTTGACTGATTCACTCATCCCCTTGCCATTATCAGCAATAGTAATTTTTACCTGGTTATCTACTAAGTAGGTTTGAATAGTAATGCGATTGGGATTAGCCTTTATTTGGGCAAAACTCCGCCCAATATTTGACTCTTCTAAGGCATCGATCGCATTGGCAAGAATGTTAATAAACACCTGGTTAAGCTGTCCAGGGAAACAATTAATCGCCGGAAGATTCCCATAGTCTTTCACTACTTCAATGGCAGGTCGCTCATCGTTGGCTTTCAATCGATATTTAAGAATTAAGATCGTGCTGTCGATGCCCTCGTGGATGTTAAAAGGAACTTTGTAGTCTTTGTCAGCACGAGAGAAAGTGCGGAGTGAAGTGCTGATACCTTTGATGCGATCGCATCCCAGTTGCATCGAGTCAATCATTTTGGGCAAATCTTCGATAATATAGTCTAAATCGATATCTTCGGCATGATCGGCAATGTTGGCAGCAGATGCTTGGGTGCGATACAAATCTAGATGTTCCGTTAAGTCTTGAACTGTGGATTTGGCTTCATTCAAATTGCCGGAAATAAAGCCGACGGGGTTATTAATTTCATGAGCAACGCCTGCAACTAAGTTACCCAAAGCCGACATCTTTTCGCTTTGAATCATTTGCAATTGGGTTTGTTGCAAGTCATGTAAAGCTTGTTCTAATTCCTGAGATTTTTGGAGAATGCCGGCTTCCGCTTGTTTGCGATCGCTAATATCCAAAAACAATCCATCCGAAACGAGTGAGCCATCAGCACGCTGTTCAATTCGTGACTCGCCACCAATCCACTTGACGATTCCTGACGGGGTGACGATTCGCCCTTCCCACTGCCAGGAAGATAGCGTTTGAAAATTTTGGATAGAGTCTTGATAACTTGCCAGGTCTTCTGGATGCACCATCTGTGTGAGAAAGTCTACATTGGCAGCAGCCTGCTCAGGGGTGATTTCGTATAGGCTGTAACAGTCGGCGCTAATATAAGTCAGTGAGGCAATCCCATCAGGAGTTATGTGGTATTGATAAACTACCCCAGGCACATTGTCTACCAAATTATGGAAGCGAGACTGTGCGGTGCCCAACTCATCAAGCGATCGCTCTAGCTGTTGGGAATAAGTTTGTGACTGTTCATAAAGTCGAGCATTTTCTAGGGAAATTGCGGCTTGAGCACAGAGTAAATTCAGCAGTTCCACGCGATCGCTCGTAAACGCCCCCGTTACTAAAGTATTTTCTAGATATAAAATGCCCATCAACTTCCCTTGATGTAAAATCGGGCTGCACAAGATACTAGAAGGCTGCTGACGCATGATATAGGGGTCATTGGCTAAGTTCGGATCGGCGATCGCATCAGTCAGCACAATACTTTGCCTGTTGTGCAAGACTTTGTAAATCAGCTTGTGGGGAATGTCCTGACTCTCCTCAACCAGAAGGCGCTGCAACACGACTGGCTCCGTTCCAACAGTCATTGACCCTTCGATCAGCAGGCATTCGTCTCGCAAGAGCATTAACACGCACTTCTCGGCTCCGGCATTTTCAATGACGATATGCAGCAAAGCACAGAGCAATTTTTCAAGTTCGATTTCCCCAGAAAGGGTTTGGGAAGCTTTGAGAATGGTAGCTAAATCTAAAGCCACAGAGATACTGCTACTGCTGGAAGTGGCGGAACTGGTGGATGTAACAGTTCCCAAGGTGAAGATAGTTTCGCTAGTGGAAAGGGGAGAACGAGTTTGCTGGAGAATGGGGGCGAGAAGTTGGGGATAGCGTTTTTCCAAGTCGGCGACTTTGGCTTTTGCACCCCAATGGGCATAACAATAGTAGGCTTGGATAATGTATTCCGTAGCTATTCGTTCTTTGCCCCAGTCGAGGTAAAACTTGGCGGCAAGTTCGTTAGCTAAGGCTTCTTCGTTGATAAACTGATGTTTTTTAGCCAAGGCAATGGCTTGGTCATAACACTCAGTTGCTGCGACTTTTTCACCCAAAACCCGATGCTTTTCAGCCTCCACTAAATACCATTTATGCAAGTGATTCATCGGAGCATTTTGCGCCCACTGGTGCAAAATCGTTTGATGGGTTGCGGCTTCGGCGAGCATTTGCGCTTGTTGGGCTTCGGGTTGAGTCGGGAAGAGTGCCAGCAGGGTAAGCGCAGCGTACAAATGGAAAATGGGGAAATGAACTATTCCCGATATTGTTATCAAATAGAGCTTGACCTGGGTGATGTTATTAAGGGCAGCCTGATAATTGCCAAAGCTGTAGGCAAGCAGCAGCTTGTAGGTGTAGGCAATGGCAATCAGGCTCAGATCGTTATCCTGCTGGTGCTGCGGCAGCATCACCCTTTCATCGTAGGCAGTGCCAATTAAGCGATCGGGTTGGCTGACTGGTTCTCTTAAATGGTTCGCTATTTGCCGCAGTGCGCTCAAATGATTATGCGCCGAATCTTGTTTTGCCTGAACCAGGGCAGCAGTGTAAGCAGCGAATTCGGTTTCCAAAGTGTCCAGTTCTACACCTGCGAAAAATGCCGTTCCCGCGTAAGATACAATGTTAAAAGCCGCAGAGAGAATATCCCCTGTTTCCATGCCAGCCGTGTAGCCATCTTTCAGCGTCGGCATCGTTGCCCTTAGTGCTTCCTGGCGATGTTGGATGAACGTTCCAAAAACGTTTAAAGTGAGGGACTTCATGCTCTGAGCATTCAACCGTTCCAACAACGAGAGCGCTAATCGACCAAACCCGTAGCCGGTTTCGACTTCGCCCAGAAACGCACACAGCACCAGACCATGAACCCCATATCCTATTGTCACGGCAGGTGTATTGCCAAACTGGAGCGACAACCTCACCATCGTCGCGCTCAACAAGGGAAGCAACCCTGGCATTCCAAAGAACACAGGCCCGAACAACACCCTTAATATTTGCATCGCGGACTGGGCAGTGCGATCGCTCATCACGGGCAAGTCAATCAACTCGGCAATCTCTCTGCCGCTTTGTTGCTCCTTCAGAGCTTGGAGTGCTTGGCCAATCGTGGCTTCATCTACGTCTGTCGGGAATTCCACTCCCAATTGAGCAAGCGCCTCTTTGCCCACGGCAATCCCTTCTAACATCCGACTGCCAGCCTGGTGCGATGCGATCTTAATTTCGTAAATCTTCACTTTGTCGAGAATCGTCCGTGCCTGCTGCAATACCAGGGCGGCAAGCTGTTCCATACTCTCAAGATCGCCATTCAAGTAACTGGCTTCGGCTTTTGCCACATACAGGTTCAGCGTCAATTCATACTGAGTTTCCCAGGAGTCTAACTCAAGTAACTCAATCCCAGTTTGCAGATATATCCTTGCTGCGGTGTATGCAGTCGCACTTCTAGCCTTACCTCCAGCTTTTAAGTTCAGTTGAGCTAATCGCTGGCGATCGCTCGCTTGAGTGAGTAATGCCCGTCCTTGATTCAGGTGTCCAACAATATCAAACAGCTTATCTGCCTGTTCGCTTTGGGAAAGCTTGTCTTGAAGCAACTGCCCAATTTGCAAATGAATTGCTTGTTTTTGGTCATCAGGAATTAGGGAATAAGCAGCTTGTTGTACTCGGTCATGTAAAAATCGATAAGTTGGATTCGCTGCTGTATTAGCAACCAATGCACTGTCAGACTGAAGAAAGAACTTATAGATTTCTGTATTCGGAATAATCAAACCTTCTTGTAAGGCTTTCCATAAATCATCTGCGGTTATTTCCGGGGATTTTTCTGAAACAATCGCCAGGGTATTCAAATCAAACTGTGCCCCAATACAAGCAGCCAGTTTAAGAGTATTCTGAGTTTTCAGCGACAATTTCTGTAATTGTAGTGCCATAAACTCGACGACATCATCTGTCAGAGAAAGCGACCGGACTGCCGCAATATCGGATTGCCAATGTCGTGTTTCCCAGTCAAAAGTAATGTATTCATCTTCATGCAATGATTTGAGAAACTGGGTGGCAAAGAAGGGATTACCCTGAGTTTTTTGGTACACCAATTCGGTCAAAGGTTGAGCTAAGGATAATTCGCAATTTAGCGTATCTGCTACCAACTGATTCAGATTGATTAAATTTAATGGTTGTAGTGTAATGGTGTTGACTGCTGCGCCAGTTTTGACGATTTCATCTACAGTGAGAATGAAGGGGTGAGCGGGTGACACTTCATTATCTCGATACGCACCCAATACCAATAAATGTCCGGTTTCTACTATCAATAATTGCAGCAATTTCAGCGAGGCTGAATCCGCCCATTGCAAGTCATCTAAAAACATCACTAAAGGATATTCAATACTTGTGAAGACCTGTACAAATTTTGGCAATAACAAATTAAATCGATTTTGGGCAGCCGTTCCTGATAATTCTGTAGCTGCTGGCTGTGAGCCAATAATGTTTTCTAATTCCGGAATTACGTCAATTAAAACTTGTCCGTTGTCTCCTACTGCGGCTAATATTTTGTTTTTCCAGGTTTGGATTTGCCGGTCTGATTCTGATAACAATTGCCCCATTAAATCCCGGAATGCTTGGACAAATGCCGAAAAGGGAATATTGCGTTGAAACTGGTCATATTTCCCTTTAATAAAATAACCGCGTTGCCGCACAATTGGTTTATGAACTTCGTTGATAACCGCAGTTTTTCCAATCCCCGAAAACCCAGCTACCAACATCATTTCTGTTGCACCAAGGCTAACTCGCTCAAATGCTTGCAGTAGGGTTGATACTTCGGTTTCTCTGCCATAAAGTTTGTCGGGGATGATGAAGCGATCGCTTACATCCTGTCGCGCTATTTCAAAGTATTTAATCTCACCCGTTTCTCTAATTTGTGTTAAACAGTTTTCTAAATCAATTTTTATCCCTAATGCACTCTGATATCTATCTTCGGCATTTTTTGTCATCAATTTATTGACAATTTTTGACATTGTAGAGGGTATTTCTGAATTAATTTCATCTACTAATGGCGCTGCTTTTGCGATATGGCAATGTACTAGCTCCATCGCATCGTTCGCTGGAAATGGTAATTCTCCTGTGAGTAATTC
The DNA here is from genome assembly GCF_036701805.1 of Microcoleus sp. N3A4. Classification (NCBI taxonomy): domain Bacteria; kingdom Bacillati; phylum Cyanobacteriota; class Cyanophyceae; order Oscillatoriales; family Microcoleaceae; genus Microcoleus; species Microcoleus sp. N3A4. Next base: position 126,069 of record NZ_JAUBRJ010000002.1, on the reverse strand, counting down.
GTAGAAAGTCACACCTAAAGAATAAAAATCAGTTCGGTAGTCAATCCCCCGATTCATTCTCCCGGTTTGTTCTGGAGAAATGTAAGCGAGTGTTCCTTCTAAGACATTGGGATTGATGAGTGTTTGTGTTTCCCGTGGTAATAGTGATGCAATACTAAAGTCAATTAATTTGACTTGTTTGGTTTCAGGATTAATTAAGATATTACTGGGTTTTATGTCTTTGTGAATGATGCGATCGCGATACAATATATCTAAGATATTGCACAGTGCGATCGCTATTTCTAAAAACTCTTTCAAAGAGATTGGGTTTTCTGTTTTCACCACCCATTCCTTGAGAGAAATACCCCCAAAGTCTTCCATTACCAAGGCATAACCATTTCGATAGGGTTCGAGACTATAGGTTTGGATGATTCCAGGTTGATGAAGATTTTTAGCAATGGTATACTGATTGCGAAATTGCACCAGTTCGCTGAAGGTGGGATACTCGTTTTTCAGGATTTTAATGACGGCAGGTAGTCGATCGTCGGTACGGATAGCTCGATAAACTAAGGTACGCGATCCATCATAAATTGTTTGGATAATTTGATAGTTGAGAATTTGACGGATTGTGTTCGGATTGTGGTTTGTAGGGGAGTTATTCATCGCTATTCTTTGCCTAAAATTAGTGAGTAATTTGTTAAATGAATCTGAAGGTGAGGAAAAACGTTAACTGTTTTGTTTTGCTTAAGTTGGTAAGCTGATGATAAATTCTGTTCCCACTCCCGGTGTTGATTTGACGTGAATTGAACCGCCATGTTTTTCTAACACAATAGACTTGGCGATTGCCAATCCTAACCCAGTTCCTTTCCCTACACCTTTGGTCGTAAATAAGTGGTCAAATATTTTTTGCTTGACTTCTTCTGTCATGCCCTTTCCATTGTCTTCGATCGCAATTTTTACCAGATTATTTTCGCTGGATGTTGTAATGGTAATGCAGTTGGGATTTGCCTTGATTTCCGCAAAAGTCTGCCCAATATTTGATTCATCTAAAGCATCAATAGCATTGGCCAGGATATTCATAAATACCTGATTGAGTTGTCCCGGAAAACACTCTATTTGCGGCAATTTTCCATAATTAGCAATCACTTCAATTGCCGGACGTTGCTCGTTAGCTTTCAGGCGATGTTTGAGAATTAAAAGAGTGCTATCGATGCCTTCGTGAATATTAAATGGCACTTTGTAATCTCGATCTGCACGGGAGAAAGTGCGTAAACTGGTGCTGATATTTTTGAGTCTGTGGCACGCCATCGTCATGGAATCAAGCATTGTTGGTAAGTCTTCCAACGTATATTCCAAGTCAATTGATTCGGCATGATCGAGAATTTCTTCACTCTTGTTTGGGAAAGTTTCTTGATATAGTTTGAGGTGTTCGGTAAGATCCGCAACAGAGGGCTTAGTTTGTTCGAGACTAGCAGCAATAAAACCTAAAGGATTATTCATTTCGTGAGCTACGCCAGCTACTAAATTACCCAGTGCAGACATTTTCTCACTTTGGATGATTTGTAATTGAGATTGTTGTAAGGCCAGTTCGGCTTGTTTGCGATCGCTAATATCTAAAAACAATCCATCCCAAACCAATGAGCCATCCGCACGCTGTTCAATTCTGGATTCGCCGTGAATCCACTTAACGATTCCTGAAGGGGTGATGATTCGCCCCTCCCAGTGCCAGGAAGATATTGTTTGAACGAGATGACTTGTGGACTGCTCGTAAGAAGCCAAGTCCTCTGGATGCACCATTTGTGTGAGAAAATATACATTGGCGGCAGCCTGCTCAGGGGTGATTTCGTATAGGCTGTAACAGTGGGCGCTGATATAAGTCAGCGAGGCAACCCCATCAGGAGTCATCTGGTATTGAAAAACAACACCAGGCACATTGTCTACTAAGTTGTGGAAGCGAGACTGAGCGGTGCCCAACTCATCAAGCGAGTGTTCTAGCTGTTGGGAATAAGTTTGTGACTGCTCATAAAGTCGGGCATTTTCTAGGGAAATAGCCGCCTGAGTGCAGAGTAAATTCAGCAGTTCAACGCGATCGCTCGTAAAGGCCCCTTTTGCTAAATTATTCTCTAGATATAAAATGCCCATCAACTTACCTTGATGCAAAATCGGGCTGCACAAAATACTAGACGGCTGTTGACTAATGATATACGGATCGTTGGCTAAAGTCGGATCGGCGATCGCATCAAGCAGGACAGCAGTTTGCTTGCTGTGCTTGACTTTATAAATTAGTTTCAGGGGAATGTCCTGACTGTCCTCAATGGGAAGACGCTGCAACACGACTGGCTCCGAACCCTCAATAATTGAGCCTTTAATTACCAAGCGTTCGTCTCGCAAGAGCATTAACACGCACTTATGGGCTCCCGCATTTTCGATGACTATAGAAAGCAACGATGAAACCAGTTTGGACAGTTCAATTTCCCCTGAGATAATTTGGGAAGCTTTGAGAATTGTGGCTAAATCTAAAGCCATAGAGACACTGTTACTGCTAGAAGTGACGGAACTGGTGGATGTAACAGTTCCCAATGCGAAGATAGTTTCGTTAGTTGACAGGGGAGAAGGGGTTTGTTGGAGGATGGGAGCAAGCAGTTGCCGATAGCGTTTTTCCAAGTCGGCAACCTTAGCTTTCGCACCCCATCGAGCATAGCCATAGTAAGCTTCAATCATGTAATCCCCAGCAATGCGCTGTCTGCCCCAGTCGAGGTAAAATTTAGCTGCGAGTTCGTTAGCTAAGGCTTCTTCTTGGATATATTCGTTGGCTTTAGCTCCAGAAATAGCCTTGTCATAAAACTCACTGGCTTCTACTTTGTGTCCTAAAACTCGACATTTTTCGGCTTCCACTAAATCAAATTTATGCTGATAATTCATTGGCGCATGGTGCGCCCAGTGCCGTAACTGGGTTTGGTTTTGTGCCACCCGCTCCAATGCTGTTGACATCTCGCTTGGAGCTTGACTCAATAGTGCCAGAGCAATCAAAGAATCATAGAAATAAAATATCGATTCGGTGACTGATGTCACAGCCCCCTTTAAATAGTTTCTGCCCTCAACTGCATAATTGTTAGCTGGCTCAACTTCCCCAAACAAAAAACCAAGCATTAGCTTATGCAAATAGAAGTTATACAGTCCAAAGAGGTCATTTGCAGACTGCAACAGGGGCAGAAATTCTGTCTCTTGGAGAGCCGATCCAGACAACTGGGTAGGATGCTCCGCAAAACCCAGTAAGTTTAGAATAGATTGCCAATAGAGCTGACAGTAATTAGCTGTTGTCAATTGGTTAAGTTGCACCAAAGCATTGTAGTAAGTGCGCGTATCTTGCTCCAAAGTAGCAAGGGGTTGACCGCACCAAAAAGAATTCAGACAGAAATCCATTCCACAATGTCCCAGATATTCCAGGTTTCCGACTTCTAGTCCAGTCGTGTATCCGTCCCTCAAAAGTGGTAACGTTTCTTTGAGATGAGATTTGCGATGTAAGACAGACGATCCCAGAATCATTAATACTTCAGGTTTACTCGCTTTAGCATCGAGCTTTGAAACTAAATTCAATGCCAACTGACCAAACTGGATAGCTAAATCCACATCCTGCTGCATATTACAGACAATCATGCTATAGCAAGCATAACTAGAAGCTGAAGCAGCGATATTTCCGTGCCGCAGGGATAATTTGACTGATAAGGAAATCAGTAATGGGAACAAGAGAGAGCCAGAGGCATAGGCTGCTGCCATGATGCCGTTAACGATCTGGACAATGGCAATTGTTTTCGCATCTGTCATCAAAGGTAGGTCAACAAAATCTTCAACTTGCCGATCGCCAATCAGTTCGCTAATTTCTTGAATTGACTGTTGAATATCTTCCGGTGTCGGTGTTTCTGGAATAGTTACGCCTAACTGTTGCATTAGCCGTGTACCAATAGTAATCGCTTCGATTAGTTTATTTTGAAAGACATTTGCTTGAATTTTCAGGCGGTAAACATGGACTTTTTCAGGTAAAGAGTCGGCCTGAGCAATGACCGTCTCAATGAATTTTTCCATCACCTCAAAGTCGCCGCAGAGCATGGCCAATTCAGCCAAATCATTATGGAATGAAAGAGTCATTTCATATTGCTGCTGCCAAGCATTTTCTCCCAGCAATGATAATCCCGTGCTGGCATATTCACGACCTGCTTGATAAGCTGTGGAACTTTTGGCTTTGCGACAGGCACTGAGGTTAAGTTGTGCTAGTTCATCTCGTTCTGTTTGTTGGGTAATTAAAGCAGTTCCATAATTTAATTGATTGACTATTTCAAAAATACGGTCTTCTGTTGCTGATGAGGAAATCTGTTGTAAAAGCAGTTGTCCGATTTGGTAATGAGTCGTCTGTTTTTGGTCGTCTGGAATCAGGGAATAGGCTGCTTGTTGGACGCGATCGTGTAAAAATTTGTAGGTAACATTTTGAGACTTTTCTAGCGTAACGGCTTGAGTTTCTGCCCCTACATAAAATTTATAAACATCGCCGATCGGTAAAATCAAACCTTCTTGCAATGCTTTCCATAAATTGGCTGCGGTTTCTACTTCTGAGTGTTCTGAAACAATTGCTAATGTTGTGAGATCGAACTGATTGCCAATACAAGCGGCTAATTTGAGAATATTCTGGGTTGCTAAGGGTAACTTCTCTAACTGCAACGCCATAAATTCTACAACATCATCGGTCAATGCTTGTTGATTAATTTGGGGCAGATCGCATTGCCAACAGCCTAACTCCAAGTTAAACTGAATGAGATTTTCTGCGTGTAGGGCTTTGAGAAATTGGGTGGCAAAAAATGGGTTGCCTTGAGTTTTTTGATAGACTAATTGTGAAAGGGGTAATGCCAAAGTTTCTGTACTTTTTAGGGTATCAGCGACTAATTGATTGATTTGGGATTGACTTAGGGGTGTTAAAGTAATAGTATTAATGGCTGCTTGGTTTTTTTGAATTTCGCTCAAAGTCAGCATTAATGGATGGGCTGGATTGACTTCGTTATCCCGATAAGCACCAATGATGAAAAGATGACCTGTATCAGCCATTAATAGCTGCATCAACTTTAATGATGCTGAATCTGCCCATTGTAAATCATCTAAAAATATCACTAATGGATGTTCGGCGCTAGTAAATACTTGGGTGAATTTTTGAAACAATAAATTAAAGCGATTTTGGGCTGCCGTTCCTGATAATTCTACTGCTGGTGGTTGAGTACCAATGATTTTTTCTAATTCGGGAATGACTTCAATAATTACCTGACCGTTGTCTCCGACAGTTTCTAATATTTGATTTTTCCATCGCTCTAGTTGGATATCGCTTTCGGTTAACAATTCCCCCATTAAATCCCGAAATGCTTGTACAAAAGCAGAGAAGGGAATATTGCGTTGAAATTGGTCAAATTTGCCTTTGATAAAATAACCGCGTTGGCGAACAATTGGTTTATGAACTTCGTTGACAACGGCGGTTTTCCCAATACCCGAAAACCCAGCTACCAACATCATTTCTGTTGCCCCAAGGCTGACTTTATCAAATGCTTGCAGTAAAATTTCTGCTTCGGCTTCTCGCCCATAGAGTCGATCGGGGATCAGGAAGCGATCGCACAGATCCCTCTGTGCAATTTCAAAGTTTTCAATGTTACCAGTTTCTTGGAGTTGAGTTAAACATTTTTCTAAATCAAACTTCAGTCCCAATGCACTTTGATAGCGACCTTCGGCATTTTTTGCCATCAATTTTGTGACAATTTCTGATAATACAGAGGAAATTTCCGAATTAATTTCATGCACCAATGGCGAGGCTTTGGCAATATGACAATGTACTAACTCCATTGGGTCATTGGATTGAAAAGGTAATTTCCCGGTGAGTAATTCGTAGAAGGTGACACCCAAAGAATAAAAGTCAGTCCGATAGTCAATCCCCCGATTCATTCTGCCGGTTTGTTCTGGGGAAATATAAGCAAGTGTGCCTTCTAATACATTGGGATTGATTAGTGTTTGGGTTTCTCGTGGTAGTAAAGATGCAATACTAAAGTCAATTAATTTGACTTCTTTGGTTTCGGGATTAATTAGAATATTGCTGGGTTTGATGTCTTTATGAATGATGCGCTCGCGATACAGTATATCTAAGATATTGCACAGGGCGATCGCCATTTCTAAAAACTCCCTCAAAGATATTTTATTTTCTCCTTTTACGCCCCATTCGTGAAGGGAAATCCCACCAAAATCTTCCATGATTAACGCATAACCATTCTGATAGGGTTCCAGGCTATAAGTTTGGACGATCAGAGGTGAGTTGAGATTTTTGGCAATTGTGTATTGATTGCGAAACTGCACGAGTTCGCTAAAGGTAGGATAGTCATTTTTCAGGAGTTTAATGACCACAGGTAATTGGTCATGGGTACGGATGGCCCGATAGACTAAGGTGCGACTTCCTGAATAAACTGTTTCGACAATTTGATAGTTGGGAATTTGAGCGGTTGTGTGGGGTTTGCTGTTTGGGTGAGAGTTATTAATGGTCATGGTTTTTTGAGGATTGATGAGTGAGTAATGGGTTAAATGAGTCTGAAGAAGAGGGAAAATTAACTTATTTGTTCAGCCTTGATGGGTAAGGTGATGATAAATTCAGTTCCTTTTCCTAGTATAGAGTTAACGTTCAGGAAACCGCTATGTTTTTCAACGATAATTTGTTGGGCGATCGCCAATCCCAAACCAGTGCCTTTCCCTACACTCTTAGTAGTAAATAAATTATCAAAAACTCGATTTCGCACTGCTTCACTCATGCCAATACCATTGTCTTTAATCCGAATTACTACCTGTTGTCTATCGCCCGATAATTCTGTTTTGACGAGAATTTGATTGGGATTGGCTTTAATCTCTGCATAACTCCGTCCCATATTGAACTCATCCAAAGCATCGATCGCATTCCCCAAAATATTCATAAATACCTGATTTAATTGTCCGGCATAGCACTCGATTTTTGGGAGAGCGCCATAGTCCTTAATAACTTGGATTTCCGGGCGAGTGTCGTTGGCTTTGAGGCGATGCTTGAGGATCATAATTGTACTATCAATGCCCTCGTGAATATTGCAGGCCACGGGGCGATCGCTATCCGCACGCGAGAAGGTCCGCAGACTAATACTAATGTCTTGAATTCGCTTCACGCCTTCTTGCATCGATTCAATTAACTTGGGTAAGTCTTCCCGGATGTAGTCAAGCTCAATGGTTTCGATTTCTTCTTGAATCTCTGGCTCTAGTTGGGGATATTTTTGTTGCACTAGATCGAGCAATCCAAACAAATCGTTAATGTAATCTAAGGCTGGGGTAATATTCCCACTCAGAAAGCCGATCGGGTTGTTGATTTCGTGAGCGACACCAGCAACTAAGTTACCCAGTGCCGACATTTTCTCGCTTTGAATCATTTGCAATTGGGTTTGCTGCAAGTTTTGTAAAGTTTGTTCTAGCTGTTTGGAATAGGTTTGTGACTGCTCATAAAGTCGGGCATTTTCCAGAGAAATAGCCGCTTGAGCGCAGAGTAAATTCAGGAGTTGAACGCGATCGCTCGTGAACGCCCCCGTTACTAAAGTATTTTCTAGATATAAAATGCCCATCAATTTACCTTGATGCAAAATCGGGCTGCACAAGATACTATGAGGCTGCTGACGAATGATATACGGGTCATTGGCTAAAGTTGGATCGGCGATCGCATCCAGCAGCACAGCGGTCTGCCTGTTGTGCTTCACTTTGTAAATCAGCTTCAGGGGAATGTCCTGGCTGTCCTCAATGGGAAGGCGCTGCAACACAACTGGCTCCGTCCCATTGATAATTGACCCTTCGATCGCTAGATGATTGTCTCGCAAGAGCATTAACACGCATTTATCAGCCCCCGCATTTTCGATAACGATAGAAAGTAACGATGAAACCAGTTTGGACAGTTCGATTTCGCCTGAGATAGTTTGGGAAGCTTCGAGAATAGCGGCTAAATCCAAAGTAGCAGAGACGCTGCTACTGCTGGAACTGGGAGAACTGGTGGAGTTACTCCCCAATGAGAAGATAGTTTCTTGAGTGGAGAGGGGAGAACGAGTTTGCTGGAGGATGGGGGCGAGAAGTTGCCGATAGCATCGCTCCAAGTCGGCGACTTTGGCTTTAGCGCCCCAACGAGCATAGGCATAGTAGGCGTTCGTCATGTATTCCTGGGCAATGCGTACTTTACCCCAGTCGAGGTAAAATTTGGCGGCTAGTTCGTTAGCTAAGGCTTCTTCATTGATGAACTGATGTTCTTTAGCAAGAGTTATGGCTTTGTCATAACTCTCAGTTGCCGCAATTTTTTCACCCAAAACTCGATAACGTTCCGCCTCGACTAAATACCATTTATGCAAGTGATTCATCGGGGCATTCTGCGCCCACTGTTGCAAAGTGGTTTGATGGGTTTGGGCCAAAGACAAAAATTCGCCTTGCTCCGACTCTGGCTGTGTGGGTAAGAGTGCCAAATGCGTCAGAGCTGTATAGAAATGGAAAATGGGAATAGAAATCATCCCTGATAGTGCCATTAAATACGGTTTCGCTTGGGTACTATATTCTAGGGCAGAGGTGTAGTTACCAAAAAAGTATGCCAGCATCAGTTTGTAAGTGTAAGCAAGAGCGATCGCTGTGAGATGCTTGTCCTGATGGTGCTTAGGAATCATCACCGTTTCATCGTAGGCACTGCCAATTAAGCAATCCGACAGAATCCGGGCTTCCTTCAAGTTATGTACAGTTTGCTGCGTCATATCCCAATAAGTCAGGGCAGAATGTTGTTTTATCTGCACTAAGACAGCCCTGTAATCTGCTATTTCCTGTTCCCAAATGTCCAGTTCTAACCCCGCAAAAAATTTGGCAATAAAGTAATTAAGCGAGTTATAGCCAGCGTTGAGAAAATCACCAGTTTCTATACCAGTTGCATAGCCATCTTTCATCGTCAGTGTTGTTACCATGAGCGATTCTTGATGATGTTGAACCCAGACAGAAAACAGCATTAGAACTTTAGACTTGAATTCCCCGACATTAAATTGATCCAGCAAGTTCATTGCTAATCGCCCAAAGCTATAGCCTGTTTTCACTTCTCCCAAAAAAGCACACAACACCATACTGTGAATCGCATACCCCACAGTCGAGCCTGGTGCATTGCCAAACTGGAGTGATAAACTCACCATCGTCGCGCTCAGTATGGGCAGTAATCCCGGCATTGCCTGTAGAATCGGTGAAAATAATATTCCTAACAGTTGCATAGCTGCCTGAGTGTGGCGATCGCTCATTACAGGTAGATCGACTAATTCCTCAATTCCTCTATCACCTTGAAGACTAGCTACGGTTTGTAGGGCTTTAGCAATTTTGGCTTCGTCAGGTGCAGTGGGGAGTTCAACCCCTAATTGAAAGAGTGCATCTCTTCCCACTGCAATGGCTTCTAATATCTTGCTCTGGGCTGTCTGGGCGACGATTTGAATTTGGTAAATTTTGATTTTGTCTAAAATCGTCTGAGCTTCTTGTAACACCAGTGCTGCTATTTTTTCCATACCATCAAAATCAGCATTCAAATAAGCAGCTTCGGTAGCAGCAACATGGAGATTCAGAGTCAATTCATATTGATCTTGCCAGCAGTTAGCTGTCAGTATTTCAATCCCTGTTTGCAAATAGACTCTTGCCGCATTGTAGGCGGTAGAATTTCTGGCTTTCTGTCCCGCTTTTAAGTTAAGTTGAGCTAAGGCTTCTCGTTGTTGCGGCTGGGTTATTAGCTCAATTCCTTGGTTTAAATGCCCAACAATATCAAACAGTTTTTCCTCAAGCTCTAGCTCGGAGAAATTTTGTTCAAGTAATTGTCCGATTTTCAGATGAGTTGCTGTTTTTTGATGACTGGGAATCAATGAGTAAGCAGCTTGCTGTACTCGGTCATGTAAAAATCTATACTTGGCTATTTGTTTAGTAGTAGTTTCATTCTCCACTACCAATCTCTCATTTTCTTCTCCCTGATAAAACTTATAAACATTACCAATCGGTAAAATCAACCCTTCTTGTAATGCTTTCCATAAATCCGCCGACGTTTCAATTTCTGATTTTTCTGAAACAATTGCCAAAGTTGCTAAATCAAACTGATTGCCAATACAAGCTGCTAACTGCAATATCTGTTGAGTTGAGGTTGGTAGTTTTCGCAATTGAAAACCCATAAAGACCACAACGTCATCTGTAACTGCTTGCTGATTCACTTGTGCAATGTCACATTGCCACCCCCCTGTAGCCCCCCCTTTGTAAGGGGGGGTTGCGGGCGTGAATTGAATCAGTCGATCTTGATGTAATGCTTTGAGAAACTGGGTAGCGAAAAACGGATTTCCTTGAGTTTTTTGAGAGATTAATTGAGAAAGAGGTAAGGCCAAAGTTTCTGGACATTTCAGTGTGTCAGCAACTAATTGATTTACTTTGACTTGGCTCAATGGCGCTAAAGTAATCGTATTAATCGTTGCTTGATTTTTTTGAATCTCACTCAAGGTCAAGATTAATGGATGTGCCGGGTTGACTTCATTATCACGGTAGGCACCAATTAATAAAAGATGACCTGTTTCAGCTATTAATAGCTCCATTAACTTCAGCGATGCTGAATCGGCCCATTGCAAATCATCTAAAAACATCACCAATGGATGTTCAGCACTGGTAAAGACTTGGGTGAATTTTTGAAACAATAAATTAAATCTATTTTGTGCCGCACTTCCTGATAATTCTGGTGCTACTGGTTGTTCACCAATAATTATTGATAATTCGGGGATGACTTCAATAATTACTTGTCCATTTTCTCCAACAGCATCTAATATTTGGTTTTTCCATTGTTGGATTTGTGCATCACTTTCGCTTAACAGTTGCCCCATTAAATCCCGGAATGCTTGCACAAAGGCACTAAAGGGAATATTGCGTTGAAATTGGTCAAATTTGCCTTTGATAAAATAACCGCGTTGCCGCACAATCGGTTTATGAACTTCGTTGACAACGGCTGTTTTTCCAATGCCAGAAAAACCTGCTACTAGCATCATTTCTACCCCCCTATGTCCCCCCTTAGCAAGGGGGGATTGAGGGGGGTTAGCAACTCTTTCAAATGCTTGCAATAGAGTTGATACTTCGGCTTCTCGCCCATAGAGTTTATCGGGGATCAGGAAGCGATCGCATACATCCCTCTGTGCAATTTCAAAGTTTTCAATGTTACCAGTTTCTTGGAGTTGAGTTAAACATTTTTCTAAATCAAACTTCAGTCCCAATGCACTCTGATAGCGACCTTCGGCATTTTTTGCCATCAATTTTGTGACAATTTCTGATAATACAGAGGGAATTTCCGAATTAATTTCGTGCACTAATGGCGAGGCTTTGGCAATATGACAATGTACTAACTCCATCGGATCGTTGGATTGAAAAGGTAATTTCCCGGTGAGTAATTCGTAGAAAGTCACACCCAAAGAATAAAAGTCAGTCCGATAGTCAATCCCCCGATTCATTCTGCCGGTTTGTTCTGGGGAAATATAAGCAAGTGTGCCTTCTAATACATTGGGATTGATTAGTGTTTGGGTTTCTCGTGGGAGTAGAGACGCAATACTAAAGTCAATTAATTTGACTTGTTTGGTTTCGGGATTAATTAAGATATTGCTGGGTTTAATGTCTTTGTGAATGATGCGCTCGCGATACAATATATCTAAGGTATTGCACAGTGCGATCGCCATTTCTAAAAAGTCTTTCAAAGATAGTGCATTCTTCCCTTTAATCGCCCATTCGTGAAGAGACATTCCCCCAAAGTCTTCCATCACTAACGCATAGCCATTTCGATAGGGTTCGAGACTATAAGTTTTGATGATTCCAGGTTGACAAAGGTTTTTAGCAATGGTATATTGATTGCGAAACTGTACCAGTTCGCTAAAGGTGGGATACTCATTTTTCAGCACTTTAATGACGACAGGTAATCGGTCACTGGTACGGATGGCCCGATAAACTAAGGTGCGACTTCCTGAATAAACTGTTTGGACAATTTGATAGTTGGGAATTTGAACGGTTGGATGAATGTTGCTGTTTTGGTGGGAGTTATTCATAGCTGTTTTGGTTTGAAAATAGATGGTTTAGTGGTTGTTAAATAAGTCTGAAAGCTGTCAGGAAATTAACTGTTTTGTTCGGCTTTAGTGGGTAAGGTGATAATAAATTCTGTTCCTTGACCTAGTGTTGAATTGACGTGAATTGAACCGCCGTGTTTTTCGACAACGATAGACTTAGCGATCGCCAATCCCAAACCCGTGCCTTTCCCTACACTCTTAGTAGTAAATAAATTATCAAAAACTTGCTCCCGCACCGCTTCACTCATGCCAATACCATTGTCTTTAATCCGAATTACCACCTTTTGTCTATCGCTAGATAATTCTGTTTTGACGAGAATTTGATTGGGATTGGCTTTAATCTCTGCATAACTCCGTCCAATATTTAACTCATCCAAAGCATCGACCGCATTCCCCAAAATATTCATAAATACCTGATTTAATTGTCCGGCATAGCACTCGATTTTTGGGAGAGCGCCATAGTCCTTAATAACTTGGATTTCCGGGCGAGTGTCGTTGGCTTTCAGGCGATGCTTGAGGATCATAATTGTACTATCAATGCCCTCGTGAATATTGCAGGCCACGGGGCGATCGCTATCAGCACGAGAAAATGTCCGCAGACTAATACTAATGTCTTGAATTCGCTTCACGCCTTCTTGCATCGATTCAATTAACTTGGGTAAGTCTTCCCGGATGTAGTCAAGCTCAATGGTTTCGATTTCCTCTTGAATCTCTGGCTCTAGTTGGGGATATTTTTGTTGCACTAGATCGAGCAATCCAAACAAATCATTAATGTAATCTAAGGCTGGGGTAATATTCCCACTCAGAAAGCCGATCGGGTTGTTGATTTCGTGAGCGACACCAGCAACTAAGTTACCCAGTGCCGACATTTTCTCGCTTTGAATCATTTGTAGTTGATTATTTTGTAGGGCAAGCTCTGCACGTTTGCGATCGCTGATATCCAAAAATAATCCATCCCAAACCATAGACCCATCCTCGTGTTGTTCAATTCGAGATTCCCCATGAATCCACTTGATAATTCCAGAGGGTGTAATAATTCGTCCTGACCATTGCCAGGGAGATATGGTTTGAATGACATGAGTTTGGGACTGTTGATAACTCACGGCATCATCTGGATGCACCATATTGTCGAAAAACTGCCAATTCGACATGGCTTGCTCTGGGTTAATTTCGAGCAAGCTGTAACAGTCGGTACTAATGTAGCTCAACGATATAACCCCATCGGCACTCATGCGATATTGATAAACTACCCCAGGCACATTGTCTACCAGGTTATGGAAGCGAGAGTTACTCGTACTTAACTCATTAAGTGACTGTTTTAGCTGTTGGGAATAGGTTTGTGACTGCTCATAAAGTCGGGAATTTTCTAGGGAAATTGCGGCTTGAGCGCATAGTAAATTCAGGAGTTGAACGCGATCGCTCGTGAACGCCCCCGTTACTAAAGTATTTTCTAGATATAAAATGCCCATCAACTGGCCCTGATGCAAAATCGGGCTGCACAAGATACTAGAAGGCTGCTGACGAATGATATACGGGTCATTGGCTAAAGTCGGATCGGCCGTCGCATCAAATAGCACAACAGTTTGCCTGTCATGCTTCACTTTGTAAATCAGCTTCAGGGGAATGTCCTGGCTGTCCTCAATGGGAAGGCGCTGCAACACGAGTGGCTCCGAACCCAGAGTAATTGACCCTTCGATCAGCAGGCGCGAGTCTCGCAAGAGCATTAACACACACTTATCTGCTCCCGCATTTTCGATAACAATAGAAAGCAACGATGAAAGCAGTTTGGACAGTTCGATTTCGCCTGAGATAGTTTGAGAAACTTCGAGAATAGCAGCTAAATCTAAAGTAGCAGAGACGCTGCTATTGCTGGAACTGGGAGAACTGGTGGAGCTACTCCCCAATGAGAAGATAGTTTCGTGAGTGGAGAGGGGAGAACGGGTTTGCTGGAGGATAGGGGCGAGAAGTTCGGGATAGCGTTTTTCCAAGTCGGCGACTTTGGCTTTAGCGCCCCAACGAACATAGCCGTAGTAGGCGTTCGTCATGTATTCCTGGGCAATGCGTACTTTACCCCAGTCGAGGTAAAATTTGGCGGCTAGTTCATTGGCTAGTGCTTCTTCTTGGATGTATTCGTTGGCTTTGGCTCCTGAAATGGCGCGATCGTAATATTCAATTGCTTCGGCTTTATTGCCTAAAACCCGATACTTTTGGGCCTCAACTAAATACCATTTATGCTGATGATTCATGGGAGCATTCTGCGCCCACTGTTGCAAAATAGTTTGATGGGTTTCCACCAAGGCGAGACATTCGGCTTGCTCAATTTCTGACTGCGTGGGGAAAAGTGCCAAATGCGTCAGAGCTGTATAGAAATGGAAAATGGGAATCAGCATCAAGCCTGATATTGCCATTAAATGCTGTTTAACTTGAGCGCTATGTTCTAGGGCAGCCGTGTAATTGCCAAAACAGTAGGCAAGGAGAAATTTGTAGAAGTAAGCAAGAGCGATCGCACAAAGATCGTTGTCCTGATGGTGCTTAGGAATCATCACCCTTTCATCGTAGGCATCACCAATTAAGCAATCTGACAGAATACGAGTTTCCCTCAAGTTCTGCATCGCCTGCTGTTTCATATCCAAATAAGTCTTGGCAGAATATTGCTTCACCTCTGCCAGAACGCCCCTGTAAACTGCGATCTCAGGTTCCCAAGTATCCAGTTCTACACCACCAAAAAGGTTGGCATTTAAGTAAGTGCCGATGCTATAGCCAGCATTGAAAAAATCGCCAGTTTCTATACCAGCCGTATAGCCATCTTTACCCGTCAGCATCGTTGCCCTCACAGCTTCCTGACGATGTTGGATAAAAGACCCAAATAGAAGTAGAACCTTGCTCTTGAATTCCCGCACATTAAATCGGTCAATTAAGTTCAGTGCCAATCGTCCAAAGCTATGGCCTGTTTCTACTTCTCCCAAAAAACCACACAGTACCAGACCATGAATCACATACCCCACTGTTGATGCAGGCGAATTCCCAAACTGGAGCGATAAACTCACCATCGTCGCGCTCAGTATGGGCACTAATTCTGGCATTGCCTGGATAACAGGTGCAAATAACATTCCTAACATTTGCATGGCAGCCTGAGTCTGGCGATCGCTCATTACAGGTAGATCGATTAGTTCTTCAATCCGTCTATTGCTTAGTTGGCCTGCAAGAGTCTGCAGCACTTGGCTAATTTTGGCTTCATCAGGTGCAGTCGGGAATTCAACCCCCAATTGCCCCAAGGCATCTCTGCTCACTGCGATCGCTTCTAACATTTGGCTCTGGGCTGTCAGTGCCATGATTTGAATTTCGTAAATTTTAACTTTGTCTAAAATTGTTTTAGCTTCTTCTAACACCAGTGCAGCCATCTGTTCCATGCTGTCAAGATCGGCATTCAAATAAGCGGCTTCGGTAGCAGCAACATAAAGCTTCAGGGTCAATTTATACTGACTTTGCCAACAGTTAGCTGTCAGTAACTCAATCCCTGTTTGCAGATAGACTCTTGCCGCAGTGTATGCTGTAGAATTTCTGGCTTTAGTACCTGCTTTTAAGTTAAGTTGAGCTAAGGCTTCTCGTTTTTGCGGTTGAGTAATTAACTCAATTCCTAAATTCAAATGCCCGACCAGATCGAACAGTTTTTCCTCAAGCTCAAGCACGGAGAAATTTTGTTGAAGTAATTGTCCAATTTTTAGATGAGTTGCTGTTTTCTGTTTGTCGGGAATCAGGGAATAAGCTGCTTGTTGTACTCGGTCATGTAAAAATTTGTAGGTAACAGTCTCTTGATTATCGGGTGTACGTGCAAGACTTTCTTGCCCAACATAAAACTTATAAACATCGCCGAGCGGTAAAATCAACCCGAATTGTAATGCTTTCCACAAATCAGCAGCCGTTTCTACCTCTGACTGTTCTGAAACTATTGCCAAAGTTGCTAAATCAAACTGATTCCCAATACAAGCAGCTAACTGCAATCTCTGTTGAGTTGAGGGAGGCATTTTACCTAATTGCAATGCCATAAAAGCAACGACATCATCTGTAACAGCAAGCTGATTTACTCGTGCAATATCACACTGCCATCCCCCCGTACCCCTCCCTTGGTAAGGGTAAGGGAGGGTTGGGGGGGTGAATTGAATCAGTTGCTCTTGATATAATGCTTTGAGAAACTGTGTAGCAAAAAATGGATTTCCTTTGGTTTTCTGAAATACTAATTGAGAAAGAGGCAAGGCAAAATCTTCTGTACATTTAAGTGTGTCAGCAACTAATTGATTCACTGTGACTTGGTTCAGTGGTGCTAAAGTAATCGTATTAATCGTTGCTTCTGTTTTTTGAATCTCACTCAAAGTCAACATTAATAGATGTGCTGGGTTGACTTCGTTATCGCGGTATGCACCAATTAACAAAAGATGACTTGTATCAGCCATTAATAACTGCATTAACTTCAGCGATGCTGAATCTGCCCATTGCAAATCATCTAAGAACATTACTAAGGGATGTTCAGCACTGGTAAAAACTTGGGTAAATTTTTGAAACAATAAATTAAATCGATTTTGGGCCGCTGTTCCTGATAATTCGACGGCGGGTGTTTGCTGACCGATGATTCTTTCTAGTTCGGGGATGACTTCAATAATTACCTGTCCATTTTCTCCAACTGCTGATAATATTTTGCTTTTCCATTGTTGGATTTTTGCATCACTTTCTGTTAACAATTGCTCCATTAAATCC
Source organism: Microcoleus sp. N3A4 (assembly GCF_036701805.1). Classification (NCBI taxonomy): domain Bacteria; kingdom Bacillati; phylum Cyanobacteriota; class Cyanophyceae; order Oscillatoriales; family Microcoleaceae; genus Microcoleus; species Microcoleus sp. N3A4. Next base: position 109,183 of record NZ_JAUBRJ010000002.1, on the reverse strand, counting down.
CGGAAGGCTTGGACAAAGGCACTGAAGGGAATATTGCGCTGAAACTGGTCGTATTTCCCTTTAATGAAATAACCGCGCTGACGCACAATTGGTTTATGAACTTCATTGACAACTGCGGTTTTTCCAATTCCTGAAAACCCAGCTACGAGCATCATTTCTGCTGCACCCAGACTGACTCTTTCAAATGCTTGGAGTAGAGTTGATACTTCGGTTTCTCGTCCATATAGTTTGTCGGGGATGAGAAAGCGATCGCACACATCCCGTTGTCCAATTTCAAAACTCTGAATTTCACCAGTTTCTTGTAGCTGATGTAAACATTTTTCTAAATCAACTTTCAGTCCCAACGCACTCTGATATCTATCTTCAGCATTTTTTGCCATCAATTTTATGACAATTTCTGATAGTACATAGGGAATTTTATAATTGATTTCATGTACTAAGGATGATGCTTTGGCAATATGACAATGTATTAACTCCATCGGGTCATTTGATTGAAAAGGTAACTTTCCTGTGAGTAATTCGTAGAAGGTGACACCTAAAGAATAAAAGTCAGTCCGATAGTCAATTCCCCGATTCATTCTGCCGGTTTGTTCTGGGGAAATATAAGCAAGTGTCCCTTCTAATACATTGGGATTGATTAGTGTTTGGGTTTCTCGTGGGAGTAGAGACGCAATACTAAAGTCAATTAATTTGACTTGTTTGGTTTCGGGATTAATTAAGATATTGCTGGGTTTAATGTCTTTGTGAATGATGCGCTCGCGATACAATATATCTAAGGTATTGCACAGTGCGATCGCCATTTCTAAAAAGTCTCTCAAAGAGGGTATATTTTTCCTTTTCACTCCCCATTCCTGAAGAGAAATTCCCCCAAAGTCTTCCATGACTAACGCATAACCATTGTGATAGGGTTCCAGGCTATAGGTTTGGACGATCAAAGGTGAGTTGAGGTTTTTAGCAATGGTGTATTGATTGCGAAACTGCACCAGTTCGCTAAAGGTAGGATAGTCATTTTTGAGCAGTTTGATGACGACAGGTAATCGATTGTTGTTACGGACTGCCCGATATACTAAGGTGCGACTTCCTGAATAAATTGTTTCGACAATTTGATAGTTGGGAATTTGAACATTTGTGTGAGGTATGCTATTGTGGGAATAGTTATTCATGGCTATTGTTGTTTGAAAATTAATGAGTGAACTCTCGCTTAAATTAGTCTGAATGCTAGGGATAATTAACTTTTTTGTTCGGATTTAGTTGGTAAGGTAATGATAAACTCAGTTCCTTGGCCTGGTGTCGAGTTAACGTTTAGGGAACCGCTATGTTTTTCAACGATAATTTGTTGGGCGATCGCCAATCCCAAACCAGTGCCTTTCCCTACACTCTTAGTAGTAAATAAATTATCAAAAACTTGCTCCCGCACCGCTTCACTCATGCCAATACCATTGTCTTTAATGCGAATTACTACCTGTTGTCTATCGCTAGATAATTCTGTCTTGACGAGAATTTGATTGGGATTGGCTTTAATCTCTGCATAACTCCGTCCAATATTTAACTCATCCAAAGCATCGACCGCATTCCCCAAAATATTCATAAATACCTGATTTAATTGTCCAGCATAGCACTCAATTTTTGGGAAATCGCCATAGTCCTTAATAACTTCGATTTCGGGGCGAGTGTCGTTGGCTTTCAGACGATGTTTGAGGATCATAATTGTACTATCAATGCCCTCGTGAATATTGCAGGCCACGGGGCGATCGCTATCAGCACGAGAAAATGTCCGCAAGCTGATGCTAATGTCTTTAATCCGGTTTACTCCTTCTTGCATCGAGCCAACTAACTTAGGTAAGTCTTCACGGATGTAGTCGAGGTCGATCGCTTCAATTTCCTCTTGAATTGCCGCACTGAAATTAGCAGATTCTTGCTGAACTAAATCCAGCAATCCAAACAAATCCTTGATGTAGTCTAACGCGGGCTGAATATTGCTAGAAATAAAGCCAACTGGGTTATTAATTTCGTGGGCAACCCCAGCCACCAAATTGCCCAGAGCCGACAATTTTTCGCGTTGAATGATTTGGAGCTGAGCTGCTTGTAATTCAGCAGTTTTTTGCGCCACTTGCTGTTCTAAATTTTGAGTCAAAAGACGCAACTGTAAATGAGTTTTCACCCGCGCTAAGACTTCTTGTTCTTGAAAGGGCTTGGTAACGTAGTCTACTGCACCAAGTTTAAGCCCTTTAACTTTGTTGTCTACATCAGCCAGAGCAGTCATAAAGATAATCGGAATATCACAAGTTTTGGCATTAGCTTTAAGGCGTTGGCAGGTTTCAAACCCATCAATTCCCGGCATCATTACATCCAGTAAAATCAGATCGGGAGCTCGCCGCTCAACTTGTTGCAGGGCGCGTTCGCCACTGGTGGCGATCGCCACCTTATACCCCGCATTACTCAACGCTTCCGAGATGACATCCAGATTGCTGGGAGTATCATCAACAATTAAAATTAAGCCTGTTAAACCTGTTGTCATAGTCGCCATCCAAATTTTAACTATTATTAGTGAGATGTTGTTGAATTAATTCCTCGATCTTCTCAGTTTGGAATTGCTTAGCTAACTGTATTACTTGCTGAATAAAGGGCTGATAGCGCTCATCCTTTTGCCCAATTTTATCGGCGGTTTCTGCCAGTTCTCTGAGCAAGCCATCCTGTGCCAGTTCTAGTAAAATTTCCAAGTCCGCCGCCGATGGGGGAATTAGTTCTTTCGTGGACACTTCATTATTGCTTGTTGTTAACTCAGTTACATCATATTTCCAGATGAGTTGTAAATGTTTGGCAAGCAAAGTCAACAACTCCTCTGCATCAACGGGTTTGGTCAGAAAGTCATCTCCACCCATATCTAAGCTTTTCTGCTGGTCTATTTCTGCCACCGATGCCGAAGATACTATCACCCGTAAATGCTTGATATCCTCCGAATTTCGTAACTTTTTGAGCATTTCAAAGCCCTCCATTACTGGCATCGCTAAGTCAGTTATAACTAAATCTGGCAGTTTTTCTAGAGCTTTTTCTAAGCCTTCTTTACCATTCTCTGCTTCAGTAAATGTGAACCCTAGAGGCTCTAGCAGGTTCGCCAAAACTGACCGATTTTCCCAACGGTCATCTACGATCAATATGTGACGTGGCGGTCCTTCATAGCCGATAATTGTGCGCCCGTCTTTGAGTGAACTTTTTTGTGCCCAATCGGTGGCAATTGGCAGTGCTACTTCAAAGTAGAAGTTACTGCCTATTCCCAGATGGCTTTCAACTTGAATTTTTCCGCCCATCAATTCCACAATTCTTTGACTGATGGCTAAACCTAAGCCTGTGCCTTCCGCCTGGCGTTTGCGATCGCCTACTTGTTCAAATGCTTGGAATAGTTTTTTTACTTGGTCAGATGCGATGCCAACTCCTGTATCGATCGCTTGAAATTTAAGCTGAGGCAATGGCATCGTTGCATTTGATTCTCTCACTTCTACTTTAAGGGTGACGCTGCCTTTATCGGTGAATTTAATCGCATTTCCTAACAGATTGAGTAGCACTTGGCGGAGTCGTTTTTCGTCAGTTATAATCCCTGTGGGTAAATTGGTATCTGGTTGATAAATGAAGTGGATACCTTTTTGGTCTGAACGCACTCGACAGATTTCTACTACTCCTTGCAGGAAAGATGGTAAGTGAATGGCTTTGGGGGTCAGTTCTAGTTTGCGGGCTTCGATTTTAGAAAGGTCTAAAATATCGTTGATTAATGTTAGTAGATGAGAGCCGCATTGGTGGATGATATTTACACCATGACGTTCTTTTTCGGGGAGGGTTTTGGCACGTTCGAGAATTTGGGCATAGCCGAGAATCCCGTTCAAAGGTGTGCGGAGTTCGTGGCTCATATTGGCGAGAAAATCGCTCTTGGCTTGGTTGGCATTATCGGCAGCTTCTTTGGCAATAGTGAGTTCGGCAGTGCGTTCTTTTACACGAGTTTCTAGTTCTGTAAAGGAAGTTCGCAATTGTCCTGCCATTTGGTTAAAGGAACCCGCCAGTGCTTCTAATTCATCAATGCCTTTGACTTCAACTGTTTGGTCAAGAGTACCAGAGGCGATCGCCTCACTTGCTTGCTGTAATTTTAGAATCGGTCGAGCAATCCAGCGCGAAGTAAATATACCCAAGATAGTTGCCACAACTAATGCCCCCAAACAAAGCAGGATAGTAGTGCGGGTGTTGGCATCAATTTGTGCCATGAAATCTGATTCTGGTACTACAATGACACTGAGCCAATCAATGCCTCGTTTATCTCGAATAGTGGAAACTTGCACCAATTGCCGCTGCTCCGCCAGCATAAACTCAAGTTGCTGACTCTGCTCAATATCATTGAAATTACCAAAGCGATCGAGGATTGCTTTGGCTGTGGCACTAATTACCGGACTTTCCGACTTGATAGCGGGAATTTGTTCCAACGTATTTTTTTTAGCATCAATAATGTAAGGGCTTTCAATCTTGGAACTGGCAATCAGGTTGCCCGATCGATCGATGATAAAGGTTTGTCCGATCTGACCTACTTTTAGCGTGCTGAGGAAATGATGAATTTTCTCAATCCGAAGGATGCTATTTTGAACGCCTAAGAACACGCCATTTTTGTCATAGATGGGTTGGGTTAAAGCAATTGAAGCGACTTTTACAGCGATGCCCAAATAAGGATTTGTCCAGATTGGTCTTCCAGCTTCCTGGGCATTTTTATACCAGGGGCGAGAGCGGGGGTCAAAATTTGCTTGAGTTTCTATCAGCAGAGCCCGTTCACCTTTTTCATCAAGTTGGTAGATTTTGCGCTGAGGTAGATCCGCTTTGTTCCCAACCAAAGCCATAATGCCTTTATTTTGTCTATTCTCTACTTGTATACTCGTACCGTCAGCCAGAACAATTTGCATAACTTCGACCGTATTTTTGCTGACTAACTGCCAAAAAGTCCGTTCCAGTTTGGTGACATCGGTTAAATCAATTTGCTCCTCTTGAGCAGCCGCGATGATAGTTTGTCCAGCAACATAAGGTTTTTCTAAGTAGTTGAGAACTTGGAGGTTAATGCGATCGCTCATCTCTTGACGCAACTGGGTGGAAACCTCATTGACGGCTATCTGTCCATTTCGCAGGGACAGATAGCCAGTCAGTCCGACGGCGGCAAAGACTTGCAATACAAACGGAACTACTAGCACAAGTCTTAAAGGTATGGTTTTATGTGGATTCATGTTAGACCCTGAGAATGGTGTACTTGGAGATTTACCGAAATAAGGTGAGCGAGCCTGATGTTTTGCAATAATGAGCGTTAATTTTGTAGTGTTTCAAATGTGTTTAAATATTCTATTCTATTCCCTTAGATGACAGGGATAGCGATCGAAAACACAGTACCCTCGCTAGGGACAGAATCAACTTTAATTTGTCCGCGATGTTTTTCTACTACAATTTGACGCGCGATCGCTAATCCCAAACCAGTGCCTTTCCCTACACTCTTAGTAGTAAATAAATTATCAAAAACTCGATTTCGCACTGCTTCACTCATGCCAATACCATTGTCTTTAATCCGAATTACTAACTGTTTTGGGTCGGTAGATAACTCCGTTTTGACAATAATTTGATTGGGATTGGCTTTGATTTCTGCATAACTACGTCCAATATTGAACTCATCCAAAGCATCGATCGCATTTCCCAAAATATTCATAAATACCTGATTTAATTGTCCGGCATAGCACTCGATTTTTGGGAGAGCGCCATAGTCCTTAATAACTTGGATTTCCGGGCGAGTGTCGTTGGCTTTCAGGCGATGTTTGAGGATCATAATTGTACTATCAATGCCCTCGTGAATATTGCAGGCCACGGGGCGATCGCTATCAGCACGCGAGAAGGTCCGCAGACTAATACTAATGTCTTGAATCCGCTTCACGCCTTCTTGCATCGATTCAATTAACTTGGGTAAGTCTTCCCGGATGTAGTCAAGCTCAATGGTTTCGATTTCTTCTTGAATCTCTGGCTCTAGTTGAGGATATTTTTGTTGCACTAGATCGAGCAATCCAAACAAATCGTTAATGTAATCTAAGGCTGGGGTAATATTCCCAGTCAGGAAGCTGACAGGGTTGTTGATTTCGTGAGCAACGCCAGCAACTAAGTTGCCCAAGGCTGACATTTTTTCACCTTGGATCAGTTGGATTTGAGCTTGTTGGAGTTCTCGTAAAGTCTTTTCTAGAGCTTCTGACTTTTGTTGACGTTCAGCTTCGGCGCGTTTGCGATCGCTAATATCCAGCATATTACCAAGAATCACTGCTTTGCCATCGAGGATGATGCGGTTGAGGGTGATATCGACCTCAAAGACTGTATTAGAATCAATTTTTCTGACATTCCACTCAAATTGAATTGTTTCCCCAGCTAATACCCTTCTCCACCAGTCTTCTACCAGATGGAACGGATTATCCGGTGTAGAATAGTCATCCAAGATCGAGCATTGCAGCGCTTGCTCTCGCTCCACACCAAACATTTCTAGCACTCGGTTATTAACATCCAGCACCTTGCCATGCAGATCGTGAATAATGATGGCACTACTGACATTGTTGAAGATAGTGCGGAGGTTCTGCTCGGAAATTTGTAGGGCAGTTTCCGTAGCTTTATATTCAGCTTCGCTGCGTTTACGATCGCTCACATCAAAGACAACACCATCCCATAAAGTTGAGCCATCGCCTCGTCGTTCTGGTTGAGATATTGCTTGCACCCATTTTATCGTGCCGGACGGGGTGACACTGCGCCATTCATGATTAAATGGGGTCAGGGTTTGGGCAGATTTGGTAATTGCTTGTTCAAGATCAGCAAGATCGCCGGCATAAACTGCATCGAAGACATTAATGATTCCTGCCATCACCATTTCTGGCTCAGCTTCATACAGATCGATGCAACCAGAACTTGCGTAGGGCATTGATTTAGCACCATCAGCAGCCAACTGGAATTGAAAGACCATCCCTGGAATATTGTCAGCCATCTTATGGAAGCGGGCTTCGCTGGCACGGAGTTCTGTCAAAGCTTGTTGTGACTGTTGATAGAGGCGGGCATTTTCTAGGGAAATTGCTGCTTGGGAGCAGAGCAGATTGAGCAGTTCGACGCGATCGCTTGTAAACGCTCCAATGGTCAGATTATTTTCCAAATATAAAATCCCAATCAACTTACCTTGATTGAGAATTGGACTGCAAAGCACACTTTTAGGTTGGTGTTTTTCAATGTAACTATCTCCAGAAAACTCAGTATATAACCTAGCATCAACCAGTACCAGAGGCTTCAAACTCCGCTTAACAGTATTCACCAAAGCGATCGCCACATTCTGACTTGATTCTAGCGGCATGGGTGGTAATAGCTCAGGTTTTTTTCCCTCTTCCACAAAGGCTGCTACCTGTAACTCAATATCTTGCTGTAGCAGTAAGACACACTTACTTGCCCCAGCATTTGTCATCACTATTTGTAACAGAGTAGTCAAGAGTCGATCGAGTTCAATTTCCCCTGAAATCGCTTGAGATGCCTTGAGCAGAGTTGCCAAATCTAGAACTTCCGAGGCTGTGCTAGAAGAGCGGTTATAAGCCATCGTTTCCCGGGTAAGAGTTTCCTTGAAAGAGGTAGATGATCGGGGTGGCTGAAGGAGAGGATCGAGCAGTTGAGGATAACGTTGTTCTAAATCAGCAACTTTGGCTTGGGCTCCCCATCGGGCATAACAGTAATAGGCCTCAATCATGTAGGCTTGAGCGACTTTTTCTTTGTTCCATTCCCAGTAAAATTTAGCTGCTAGTTCGTTGGCGAGAGCTTCTTCTTGTATCAAGGCGTTTTGACTGGCGGCTGCTATCGCGCGATCGTACAGTTCAATTGCCGATAATTTATCTCCAGAAATACGCGCCATTTCTGCTGAAATTAGCTCGGAGGCAGCGCTAAAATTCTCCGAGCAGTTTTGCGCCCAAACAGCTAATTGCTGTTTATACTCTATCAACTTTTGCCACAGATCGGATTGTTTTGCCTGTGGTATTCGCTCGTAACTTTGGCATAACAATAGAGCATAGATAAAGCGATGTCTGGCATAGGGAAGTAATCCTTGGGGAGCAACATTAACAATCTCAGATTCAGCTTTCTCTGCAGATTCTAAAGCTGACTCTGGGCAATCGCAGAGGTAGAGGATTTGGCTTTTAAGAATAGTATAAATACAGATAACTTGCCAGTTTTTGTGTTTTCGGCAGCGTTCGAGATACTCATATTCTATAGTTTCCGACCAAGTTTTTGTTCCTCTCAACTTGGCTACAAGCATTTGACCACCAGTTAGTAGATCGATAGACCATTGATTTTTTTGCTGTTGACTAAAAGCCAGCGATTGATTAATTTCTGCCTCTAATTGCTTCAGTTCTACTCCCTGGTAAAAACGACAGTACATATTGTGTCCAAAAGCATAAGCAGCATATTGTAAATTGCTTGATTCCCAACCAATTTGATAGGAATTTTGGTAATCTTGGCTGGCTACCTTAAGAGGGTGAGACCAATGACGGAGAGAACTACCAATCATTAAATAGGCTACACTTTCAGCCGAACTATTATTAAACTTGGGCATTAATTGCAGCGTTAAATCGATTAACTCACCTGTATTTTGATAGTTATTTAAAGCATAACCGCGTAAGCCACCGTAGGCTGGGTAAATATAGCCTATTTCAGGTGTATTACCATACTGCAAACACAAATTAACAGCCTTGGCACAAATGACTGACCACAGACGCTGATGCGATCGATAGGTGGGCGGGCCCATAGCAATAGCTAACTTTGCAGCCATTTTTTTCTCAGGATCGGTCATCATGGGTAAATCACTGAGAGAAGCAATCCCTCGGCTTTCTAAGATGGCTTGAGCAGTCGCAATTTCGCGATCGCGTACCGCCTCAAAATCCTCATCGGTAATATCAATACCAAACAATGATAAAGCTTTAATCCCCGCAGCAATAGCTTCTGGATACTCAGCTCGTAGGGTATATTGAATAATTGCCAAGTTGTAAATTTCTGCCTTTTCTAGGGCAGTTATTGTCCGTTCGAGAGTGCGATCTATCCATATTTGTGATGCTTCAATATTGCCATTCAAATATTCAACTTCAACCCGTTCTTTGTGGAGCGCAAAGCATAATTCATATTGAATATTCCAACAATCTTCTCTCAATAATTCCATGCCAGTAGTTATATACTCACAGGCAACAGTATATGCCGTAGAAGTTTTAGCTTTTCGTCCTGCCAATAAGTTTAATTGGCTCAATCTTTCCTGTTCTTCTGGATCGTTTAATAAGTAGCGACCGCGATTTAGTTGATTGGCAATCTCGAATAAGATTTCCTCACGCTCTGCCAAAACAGTATTTCTTAAAAGTAGTTGACCGATCTGTAGATGTGTTGCTTGCTTGCGCTCGTTCGGAATCAGAGAATAAGCAGCTTGCTGGACGCGATCGTGCAAAAACCGATAAGTTGGATTAGCCGCTGCACTAGAAACCGACTCATTATCAGATTGAGTAAAGAACTTATAAGCTTCCGTAGTCGGAATAATCAAGCCTTCTTGCAAAGATTTCCATAAAGCAGTAGCAGCAACTTCTGCCGACTTTTCACTGACAATTGCCAAAGTAGCTAAATCAAACTGCGACCCAATACAAGCGGCTAATTTAAGCATTTCCTGAGTAGGAAACGGCATTTTCTGCAATTGCAGTGCCATAAACTCTACCACATCATCAGTAATTGCTAAGGCTTTCACTTGAGCAATATCGCACTGCCACCCCCCTTGTACCCCCGTCTGTCCCGCCTTGGTAAGGGGAGATGAAAGAGGGGTGGAGGACACAGGGGGGTCAAAAGTAATCAGCCCATCGTCATGTAAAGCCTTCAGGAATTGCGTAGCAAAAAAGGGATTACCTTGAGTTTTTTGATACACCAGTTTTTTCAGAGGTTGGGCAATCTCTGGTTCGCAACTAAGAGTATCTGAAATCAATTGATTAATGTCATCTTTTTGCAAAGGAGCCAAGGTAATTGTATTCACCGTTGCCCCAGATTTAATAATCTCATCCACCGTCAAAATAAATGGATGAGTAGGAGACACTTCATTATCCCGATAAGCACCTAAAACCAATAAATGTCCCGTATCTTCCATCAACAGTTGCAACAATTTCAAGGATGCCGAATCTGCCCACTGCAAATCATCTAAAAACATTACTAAAGGATGTTCGGCTTGCGTAAATACTTGCACAAATTTCTGCATCAGCAGATTGAAGCGATTTTGAGCGGCACTTCCCGATAGTTCTGGTGCTATTTGTTGTTGACCAATAATGCGTTCTAACTCAGGAATTACATCAATCAAGACTTGTCCGTTGTCGCCAACTGCTATCAAAATCTTGCTTTTCCATATTTGTAACTGAGCATCTGATTCTGATATTAATTGCCCCATTAAATCCCGGAATGCTTGCACAAATGCGCTGAAGGGAATATTGCGCTGGAACTGGTCGTATTTGCCTTTGATGAAATAGCCCCGTTGTTTGACAATTGGCTTGTGAACCTCATTCACGACTGCGGTTTTGCCAATTCCAGAAAAACCTGCTACTAGCATCATTTCTACCCCCCTTAGTCCCCCCTTACCAAGGGGGGATTTAGGGGGGTTAGCTACTCGTTCAAAGGCAGCTAATAGACGATCGACTTCTTTTTCTCTACCGTACAGTTTTTCTGGTATCAGGAACCTGTCTGTAATATCTTCCTGTCCTAAATCAAAGACCTCAATGTTACCAGTTTTTTCTAATTGAGCTAAACAATTTTCTAAATCATGTTTTAATCCTAATGCGCTTTGATAGCGGTTTTCAGCATTTTTTGCCATCAATTTACTGACAATATGCGATAAAACTATGGGAATTTTTGGATTAATTTGATGTATCGGTATTGACTGTTTGGCGAGATGACAATGCACCAGTTCCATCGGGTCATCAGAGATAAATGGTAAATGTCCTGTCAATAATTCATAAAAAGTGACACCGAGGGCATAAAAGTCACTGCGATAGTCAATGCCGCGATTCATTCGTCCGGTTTGTTCGGGAGAGAGATAAGCTAATGTCCCTTCAAGGATGTGGGGATTCTGAATTTCTTGAGTTTCTCGTGGTAAGAGTGAGGCGATACTGAAATCAATTAGTTTAATTTGTTTAGTGTCGGGATTAATGAGAATATTAGCGGGTTTGATGTCTTTGTGAATGACTCGGTTTTGGTAAAGATAGTGGAGAATATCTGTCAGTTGCAGGGCCAGCTTGAGAAATTCTGTTAAAGATAAAGATTTAGCAGGTTGGTTTTTATCAGTTGCTATCTTGAGATAATTAGATAGGGATACTCCGCCAAAGTCCTCCATGACTAAGGCATAGCTATTGTGGTAGACTTCTAGAGTCAGAGGTTTAACAATACTGGGGAAGTTAAGATTTTTGGCAATGGTGTACTGATTGCGAAACCCGACGAGTTCGTTGAAATTGGGGTATTCGTTTCGCAGTAGTTTGATGACGACGTTGGTGGGTAGGCGCAAGACCCTGCTGTCTTTGGTATCGCTCTCTCGAACACCTCGATAGACGAGAGTGCGAGAGCCTGCATAGATTTGTTCTGTGATTCGATACCCAGGTAGGTGAGTGATGACATCCATTTTCCAGTCCTCAAAAAAATTTAGTTAACTACAACTTATAGTTTATCAACTAGATCGGGAAACCTCCCCAATTGATACTAATGTCTTTAACTTGATTGGCTTGAGGTCTGTATTGTTGCTAATCTCAACCTTTCCAGCACGAGTTCTGCCGATTAACCACAGGATAATCTCATCCATTCCCGCATCACTAACTATCTTGATTCTATTGTGTTCACGGGAATTGTAATCACAAACTCTGCACCTTGACCTAACGCTGAATTTACTTCTAAAATACCAGAGTGTTTTTCCACTACAATTTGACGCGCGATCGCCAGTCCCAATCCCGTGCCTTTTCCGACAGTTTTCGTAGTAAATAAATGGTCAAAAATCTTTTGTTGGACTGATTCACTCATCCCCTTGCCATTATCAGCAATACTAATTTTCACCTGGCGTTCTGCTAAGGAGGTTTGAATTGTAATGCAGTTGGGATTTGCCTTAATTTCTGCAAAGCTGCGACCGATATTTGATTCATCTAAAGCATCAATAGCATTGGCCAGGATATTCATAAATACCTGATTGAGTTGTCCCGGAAAACACTCTATTTGCGGCAATTTTCCATAATTAGCAATCACTTCAATCGCCGGACGTTGCTCGTTAGCTTTCAGGCGATGTTTGAGAATTAAAAGAGTGCTGTCGATGCCTTCGTGAATATTAAATGGCACTTTGTAGTCGCGATCGGCACGGGAGAAGGTGCGTAAACTGGTGCTGATATTTTTGAGTCTGTGGCACGCCATCGTCATGGAATCAAGCATTGTTGGTAAGTCTTCCAACGTATATTCCAAGTCAATTGATTCGGCATGGTCAAGAATTTCTTCACTCTTGTTTGGGAAAGTTTCTTGATATAGTTTGAGGTGTTCGGTAAGCTCCGCAACAGAGGGCTTAGTTTGTTCGAGACTAGCAGCAATAAAACCTAAAGGATTATTCATTTCGTGAGCTACGCCAGCTACTAAATTACCCAATGCAGACATTTTCTCACTTTGGATGATTTGTAATTGAGATTGTTGTAAGGCCAGTTCGGCTTGTTTGCGATCGCTAATATCCAAGAATAATCCATCCCAAACTACTGAACCATCGGCAAATCTTTGGATTTGAGATTCCCCATGAATCCACTTGATAATTCCTGATGAGGTAATAATTCGCCCTTCCCAGTGCCAGGAAGATTCGGTTTGAATGGTGTGAGTTTGGGACTGTAGAAAACTTGCGATGTCATCTGGATGCACCAGATTGGTGAAAAACTGCCAGTTGGACATAGCTTGCTCTGGGGTAATTTCGAGCAAGCTATAACAATCGGCACTGATGTAGCTTAACGATATAACCCCATCGGCACTCATGCGATATTGATAAACTACCCCAGGCACATTGTCTACCAAGTTATGGAAGCGAGAGTTACTCGCACTCAAGTTTTCGAGCGATCGCTCTAGCTGTTGGGAATAGGTTTGTGACTGTTCATAAAGTTGGGCATTTTCCAGAGAAATTGCGGCTTGAGCACAGAGTAAATTCAGGAGTTCCACGCGATCGCTCGTAAACGCCCCTTTTGCTAAATTATTCTCTAGATATAAAATGCCCATCAACTTACCTTGATGTAAAATGGGGCTGCACAAAATACTCTGAGGCTGCTGACGAATAATATACGGATCGTTGGCTAAAGTCGGATCGGCGATCGCATCAAGCAGGACAGCAGTTTGCTTGCTGTGCTTGACTTTGTAAATCAGTTTGTGGGGAATGTCCTGGCTATCTTCAATCGGAAGATACAGCAAAACAACTGGCTTTGAACCTGTGGTAATTGACCCTTTGATTAACAGGCGATCGTCTCGCAACAGCATAAACACGCATTTATCAGCCCCCGCATTTTCGATGACGATTTCCAGCAACGATGACATAAGTTTTTCGAGTTCGATTTCGCCTGAGAGAGTTTGGGAAGCTTTGAGAACGGCTTTTAAATCTAGGGTATCTGAGATACTGCTGCTAGAAGTGGCAGAATTGGTGAATGTGACATTCCCCCAGTCGAAAATAGTTTCGCTAGTAGAAAGAGGAGAATAGGTTTGCTGTAATATGGGGGCAAGTAATTGCGGATAGCGTTTTTCTAAATCGGCAACCTTGGCTTTTGCACCCCAGAGAGCATAGGCATAGTAGGCGTTGATCGTGTATTCTCCAGCTATACGCTGTTTGCCCCAATCTAGGTAAAACTTTGCCGCCAGTTCGTTAGCCAGTGCTTCTTCTTGGAGATATTCGTTGGCTTTGGCAAGAGCGATCGCGCGATCGAACAGTTCAATTGCTTCTGCTTTCTGTCCCGATAAAATGCTTAAAATAGCATTAACTAGATCGTACTTATGAGCAAAGTTTTCAGGGCAACTAGCAGCCCATATACTGAGTTGGGCTTGGTTTGATTTAACTTTTTGGATGTAACTATTGTCTAAACCTAGACCGTGACTCCGACAGTATTCAGCGAGCGCAATAGATTGATAGAAATTGATAGCTGCCACCTGATATTTGCCAATAATTGTACCAATGAGGTTTTCAGCTCCCTGTGCTGATTCCACTGCCTCTGCATAGCGCCCATAAAAACATAGAACTTTAGTTTTGAGGAGCAAATAATGGCAAATTGCATAATCGCTGTTGTTTATCCTACATACCTCAAGATGCTGCTGCTCAGTCGGGAGATTCTTTGCAGGACTAGCTGTAAGTTCAGCAAGCCAAATGTTTAATCCAGTAATGACATCCACAGCCAGTTGATAGTTAAGTTTCTTGGCGGAAAACCTTAAATATTCAGGAAGATTTTGCTGAACTTCTAATAGGCTTTCTCCTGCATAAAATGGATTGAGCAGCTTGTACATTAAAATATTGCCTGAGAAAACCATCTCCCCGGACTGTAGTCCAGCAACTAATCCTTCATCAAAGATTGGCCCTGAGCAACGCAACGGACGCACCCAGGAAAGGAGATTATTCCCTAGCATATAGCAAGCTTTGCAGAGATTATCTGCTTGCCTAAATCGTCTGGCTAAACTCTCTGCCAAGACTCCAAATTCATAGCCCAATTGATAGTCGCCATGATAAAATCCCAGATACATTCCATAGGCTGAAAATCCGTTTCCTGATTCACCGATCGCGCCAAAGTTGAGCGATACTGAAACCATTGATAAAGCAACGATAAAGTATAGCTCTCCCTTCTGTAGAACATAAACGGGTACGATTAAATTATTCAGGATTTTGATAATCAGGCGTTTTTCTGGATCGGTAGCCTCTGGCTGATCGACTAGCTGCTCTGGCTTGCGATTCGCTAATTTCAATTGAATCTCACGTTGGTAAGATTCAAGTTGCTCTGGTAAGTCTATTTCTGATAAATCAAAATTCAAGCAAGACAATGCCTTTTGTCCGTACCGAAGTGCTTGCAGGTACTGACCCTGCAAGGTGAACATCATAATCGCTAGGTTAAAGGCTTCGGCTCTTTCAAGTTGTCGTCTAGCAAAGTTAGAGATTGTTTCAACAATGGCTAGAGAAGATTGAAAATCCCCGGACAAATACTTAACTTCTGCGAGATTGCAATTAACTTCTAGGGACTTTTCGTAGTCTTGCTGCCAACTATCTGGAGGTAACAAGCGTTTAGCTACTGTAAAGTAGTTCGCAGCAACTCCATAGGCAGTAGACTCTTTAGCCCTTGTCCCTGCAATACAGTTTAGCCGTAAAAGTTCTAAACGTTCTTCCTGGCTTTGATGCAGCTCAAAACCCTCATTTAAGTGATTGACGATCGCAAAAATTTTGTTACCTTGTTCCTCTGGCGAACCCTCAGCCAGCAGAAGTTTGCCAATTTTGAAGTGAGTTGCTTGTTTTAAACCTTCAGGAATGAGAGAGTAAGCGGCTTGCTGGATGCGATCGTGGAGAAAAAGATAACTAACGGTGACGTTATTAACCGCTTCTACATCTTCTAGATCGCGTTCATTGCCGTAGAAAAACTTGTATGTTGAGTTTTCTGGAATGACTAACCCATCTTGAAGCGATCGCCATAACTCTACGGCCACACTATCTTGAGTAGCTTCACAGACTATTGCTAATGTTTCTAAATCAAATCGATTACCAATGCACGCCGCTAACTTTAATACTTCCTGTGTTGCTTCTGGCAGCCTCCGCAATCGTCGGATGGTAAATTCCACAACATCATCCGTTAAAGCTAATTGTTTCACCAGGGTTAAGTTACACTGCCACTGACCAGAGAAATGATGGAAAATAATACATTCTTCATCATGCAGTCCGTATAAAAACTGAATAGTGAAAAATGGGTTTCCCTGAGTTTTTTGGTAGACGAACTGCGAAAGTGGCGCAGCGATATCATTGGAACACTGCAATGTATCGGCAACTAAACAGGTAATATCTGATTCATGCAAAGGAGCCAACGTTAGAGTATTGAGATTGACACCTCGTTGTCTAATCTCATTGAGGGTTAGCATCAGGGGATGGGCTGGAAAAACTTCATTATCCCGATAAGCTCCGAGTACGAGTAGATAGCCTGCTTCCGACTCGCTCATCAACAATTTCAACAGGTTCAAAGAAGCGGAATCAGCCCACTGTAAATCATCGAGGAAAATCACTAAGGGATGTTCTTCCTTCATGAATACCTGAATAAATTTGCCAAACAGCAGATTAAACCGATTCTGAGATGCACTACCAACTAGCTCAATTACCGGAGGTTGGGAACCAACGATCTGTTCTAGTTCGGGAATGACTTCAATCAAAACTTGTCCATTTTCACCAACAGCAGCCAGAATTTGCTCCTTCCAGTTAGCTAGTTCTACATCGGATGCGCTCAGTATTTGTCCCATCAAGCTGCGAAAAGCTTGGACAAAGGCTGAAAACGGAATGTTGCGATTGAACTGGTCATACTTGCCTTTGATGAAATAGCCGCGCTGTCGGGTGATGGGTTTGTGGACTTCATTCACTACCGCAGTCTTGCCAATACCAGATAAACCAGCTACCAGGATCAGTTCAGAACTGCCGCTAGCAACACGCTCGAAGGCTTTCAGCAAAGACTGAACATCGTTTTCCCGTCCGTAGAGTTTGTCGGGGATAATGAAGCGATCGCACAGATCGCGCTTGGCAATTTCAAAGTCTTCAATCTCACCAGTTGCTCTTAGCTGCTGCAAACAAGTTTCTAAATCAAATTTCAATCCTAATGCACTCTGATATCTATCTTCAGCATTTTTTGCCATCAATTTCTGGACTATTTTTGATAGCACTGATGGAATAATAGGGTTGATTTCATGTACAAAATATGCTGTTTTAGCAAGATGACAATGGACTAATTCCATTGCCTCATTTGTGGAAAATGGCAATTTTCCTGTGAGTAATTCAAAGAAAGTTACACCCAAAGAATAAAAGTCTGTGCGATAATCAATTCCCCGGTTCATTCTCCCGGTTTGTTCGGGGGAGATATAAGCGAGCGTTCCTTCTAACACATTGGGATTGATTAATGTTTGCGTTTCTCGCGGTAACAAGGAAGCAAGGCTAAAGTCAATTAATTTAATTTGTTTTGTTTCGGGATCGATCAAAATATTGCTGGGTTTGATGTCTTTGTGAATAATCCGCTCGCGATACAATATATCTAAGATATTGCAGAGGGCGATCGCTATGACTAAAAAATCCCTCAAACCGAGTGCTTTTTCCCTTTTAACGGCCCATTCGTGAAGAGAAATTCCCCCAAAGTCTTCCATCACTAACGCATAGCCATTTTGATAGGGTTCCAGGCTATAAGTTTGGATGATTCCAGGTTGACAAAGGTTTTTAGCAATGGTATACTGATTGCGAAACTGCACCAGTTCGCTAAACGTGGGATAGTCATTTTTCAGGAGTTTGATGATGACAGGTAATAGGTCTTTGTTACGGATGGCTCGATAAACTAAGGTGCGACTTCCTGAATAAACTGTTTCGAGAATTTGATAGTCGAGAATTTGAATGGTTGTGGGGGTATTGATATTTTCGTTGGAGTTATTCATGGCTGTTGTTTTTTGAGAATTGATGGGTGAGTAATTGGTTAAATGAGTCTGAAGAAGAGTGAAAAGTTAACTTTTTTTAGCATGAGTGGGTAAAGTGATGATAAATTCAGTTCCAGTTCCCATTATAGAGTTGACTTGAATAGAACCACCATGTTTTTCGACGATAATTTGACGCGCGATCGCCAGTCCCAATCCCGTGCCTTTTCCGACAGTTTTCGTAGTAAATAAATGGTCAAAAATCTTTTGTTTGACTGATTCACTCATCCCCTTGCCATTATCAGCAATACTAATCTTCACCTGGCGTTCTGCTAAGGAGGTTTGAATTGTAATGCAGTTGGGATTTGCCTTAATTTCTGCAAAGCTTCGACCGATATTTGATTCATCTAACGCATCAATAGCATTGGCCAGGATATTCATAAACACCTGATTGAGTTGTCCCGGAAAACACTCTATTTGCGGCAATTTTCCATAATTAGCAATCACTTCAATCGCCGGACGTTGCTCGTTAGCTTTCAGGCGATGTTTGAGAATTAAAAGAGTGCTGTCGATGCCTTCGTGAATATTAAATGGCACTTTGTAATCTCGATCGGCACGAGAGAATGTGCGGAGTGAAGTGCTGATGTTTTTCAGGCGATCGCACGCCATCTCCATTGAATTAATAACTTTTGGTAAGTCTTCCAAGGTATAATCTAAATCAATTTCTTCTGCATGGTCAAGAATTTCATCATTCGGATTAGGGAGACTTGCTTGATAGAGTTTTAAGTGTTCAATCAGGTCGGCAACAGTAGGTTTAGCTTGTTGGAGACTCGCAGAAATAAAGCCCAAAGGATTATTCATTTCATGAGCGACACCTGCAACTAAATTACCCAGTGCAGACATTTTTTCACTTTGCACGATTTGTAATTGTGCTTGTTGTACATCAACCAATGCTTGTTGTAAATCTAGAGATTTTTGCTGTAGGGCAAGTTCTGCTATTTTGCGATCGCTAATATCCAAATATAATCCATCCCAAACCATAGACCCATCGGCAAATCTTTGGATTTGAGATTCCCCATGAATCCACTTGATAATTCCTGATGGGGTGATAATTCGCCCTGACCAGTGCCAGGAAGATTCGGTTTGAATGACATGAGTTTGGGACTGTAGAAAACTTGCGATGTCATCTGGATGCACCATATTGGTGAAAAACTGCCAATTGGACATAGCTTGCTCTGGGGTAATTTCCAGCAAGCTGTAACAGTCAGCACTGATGTAGCTCAACGATATAACCCCATCGGCACTCATGGGATATTGAAAAACTACCCCAGGCACGTTGTTTACCAAGCTATGGAAGCGAGAGTTACTCGCACTCAATGAGTTGAGTGATTCCTCTAGCTGTTGGGCATTTTCTAGCGATCGCTCATAAAGTCGGGCATTTTCTAAAGAAATCGCAGCTTGAGCGCAGAGTAAATTCAGCAGTTCGATGCGATCGCTCGTAAACGCCCCTTTTGCTAAATTATTCTCTAGATATAAAATGCCCATCAACTTACCTTGATGCAAAATCGGGCTGCACAAAATACTAGACGGCTGCTGACGCATGATATAGGGGTCGTTGGCTAAGGTCAGATCGGCATTTGCATTAATTAGCACAACAGTTTGCCTGTCATGCTTGACTTTGTAAATCAGTTTGTGGGGAATGTCCTGGCTATCTTCAATCGGAAGGCGCTGCAACACAACAGGCTCCGAACCCAGAGTAATTGACCCTTTAATCAGCAAGCAATCGTCTCGCAAGAGCATCAATACGCATTTATCAGCCCCCGCATTTTCGATGACGAGCGAAAGTAACGATGAAAGCAGTTTTTCGAGTTCGATTTCCCCTGAGATAGTTTGAGATGCTTTGAGAATAGCTTTTAAATCTAGGGTATATGAGACACTACTGCTGGATGTGGCGGAACTTGTGGAGGTGACACTTCCCAATGTGAAGATAGTTTCGTGAGGGGAGAGGGGAGAACGGGTTTGCTGTAATATGGGGGCAAGCAGTTGTGGGTAGCGTTTTTCTAAGTCAGCAACTTTGGCTTTAGCACCCCAGCGAGCATAGCCGTAGTAGGCGTTTGTGATGTATTCTCGGGCAATGCGCTCTTTGCCCCAGTCGAGGTAGAACTTTGCCGCCAGTTCGTTAGCAAGTGCTTCTTCTTGGATATAACCGTGTTCTTTCGCAAGAGCAATGGCGCGATCGTAATAGTCGATCGCTAAGGCTTTTTCACCTAAGACTCGATGCTTTTCTGCTTCCACCAAATGCCACTTGTGCAAGAAGTTCATCGGTGCGTGGTGCGATCGCTTCTGCAACGAAGCCTGATTCTCTGCTACTCGTTGCAGGCAATCCGCTAATTCAGACTCCCCACTAAAATCGCCGATTAAAGCCGCCAGAGAGTCATAGAAGTAAAAGATGGGCACTGTGACAAAACCTGCCCCTGCTGCTAAATACTGTCGGCCCTGAGTCGCAATGTCTGACAGGGATTGCGCCGTGTCGCCAAACAGGTAGCCAAGAATCAGTTTATGCAGATAGAAGAAATGAAGCCCCATCAGACCGTTCGCTGCCAACAACTCGGGTAGAAACTGCGCCTCGTCGCACAGCTCGCCCACCAATAGCTGGGGATTCCTAGCATGACCCAACAGGTTCAAAACCACCTGTCTGAGCATTTGAAAGCAGTTAAACGTTAGAACCTGCTTGAGATTCTTTGGCATCTGGCTGTAGGCGTAGATGTCTCGCTCCAGCGTTAAGAGTTCCTGACTGCTGAAGTAGGCATTTTGGCAGCTATGAAGTGCAGCATAACCCGCAAATTCCAAATCTCCGGTGTCTAATCCAATTTGGTAGCCTTCCCGTAGAACTTGCAGTGACGTTTGCAGATGAGTAGTTCCATGCAGAACCAGCGCCCCCAATATAACGCGGGTTCTACATTCAACCTCCTTGGCATTGAGTTTTTCGATTACTGCTAACGCTAGCTTGCCAGCCCGATCGGCTGCTTCCATGTCTTCTAAAATGCCATTCAACAGCAGACCATAGCTGGCATAAAAGAAGGCAGAGAATGGCGCGTTGCCATATTGAATCGAGGCATTCACCTGCGACAGAATCAGTAATGGATACAAGGAAGGATTTGTATTATAAATTCCTGGTGCAGCGCTGGCGGCAATTTTCATCGCTGCTAGGGGTTTAGCTGCCGTCATGGGAGGCAGGTTTAATAACTCCTCGATCGCTCTACCCGCCAACAGGTTCACCGTATCCTCAAATCCCTGCCGGATATCTTCCTGAGTAGGGCTATCGGGCAATGGAATACCCAATTGACTTAGCACTTGTTTGGCCAAGGCGCTCGCATCCAACAGTTGATGCTGCAATGTATGGTTTTGAATCTCGATTTCGTAGACTTTTACCCGATCGAGTAGTGTTTTGGCTTGCTGTAATACTATCTGGGCCCAATGTTCCATTTGCTCACGTTCTCCAGCCAGAAAGGCATTTTCAGCCGCCAATTCATGCAACATTAGAGCCAATTCATACTGACTTTGCCAACAATCGGGGGTTAACAGGGTAATGCCTGTAGTTGCGTAGGTCATAGCAGATTCATAGGCGGTTGCAGACCGGGCTTTTTTGGCGGCGAGTCCGTTTAACTGGGCAATTTTCTCTCGTTCTGCGGGCCGGGCGACCAATTTCAATCCCCTGTTCAGGTGATTGACGATATCAAATAGTTTGTTGGTCTGTTCTATATCTGATGTGTAGTTGAGCAGCAGTTGACCTATTTTCAGATGGATCGAGGCTTTTTCGCGATCGGGAATTAGGGAATAGGCAGCTTGCTGGACGCGATCGTGCAGGAAACGGTAGCTTGGATTAACGGTTTCCTCTGAGTCAGACTGTTGTGTACCCTGAAAAAACTTGTAAATCTGACTCGTGGGTAAAATCAAGCCTTCCTGCAAAGCTCTCCACAATGCTGTTGCGGCATCGGTTAGCGATTGTTCTGAAACGATCGCCAATGTCTCTAAATCAAATTGTGCGCCCACACAAGCAGCTAGCTTCAGTATCGCTTGAGTAGCATCGGGCAACTTTTGCAATTGCATTGCCATGAACTCGACTACATCATCAGTAAGCGAGAGCAATTTCACCGCTGCAATATCGCACTGCCAGTGTCCTACAGTGAAGTTATATGCAATGTAGCCATCCTGATGCAAAGCTTTGAGAAATTGGGTAGCAAAGAACGGGTTGCCTTGGGTTTTTTGATAAACTAACTCACTCAAAGGTTGCGCTATAACTTTTGTACAACTGAGGGTGTCGGCAACCAAAAGATTGATATGAGATTGACTTAAAGGAGCCAGAGTTAGAGTGCTGATGGTTGCTCTTGCTTTCTTCATCTCCTCTAATGTCAGCATCAGCGGATGTGCCGGAAAGACTTCGTTATCTCGGTATGCCCCGATCGTTAGCAGATAGCCCATCTCGCTTTGACTCATCAACACCTGCATCAAGCTCAGTGAAGCTGAATCTGCCCACTGCAAGTCATCGAGAAACATTACTAAAGGATGCTCGGCTGTAGCGAACAGGGCTATGAACTTGCCAAATAACAAGTTGAAGCGGTTTAAAGCTGCACTACCAGAGAGTTCTGCGGCAGGTGGTTGTTTGCCGATAATTTGCTCTAGTTCGGGAATGACATCTATTAAAACTTGCCCATTTTCACCTAAAGCAGATAAGATTTTCTCTTTCCACTGCAATAGATGAATATCAGTTTCACTCAATAGTTGTGACATCAAGTCGCGAAAAGCTTGGACAAAGGCACTGAAGGGGATGTTGCGGTTGAACTGGTCGTATTTACCTTTGATGAAGTAGCCGCGTTGCCGCACAATGGGTTTATGAACTTCGTTGACTACGGCGGTTTTGCCGATCCCTGAAAACCCTGCAACGAGCATCAGTTCTGTTGCGCCCAGACTGACTCTTTCAAAGGCTTGCAGTAAAGTGGCTGCTTCGGTTTCTCGTCCGTAGAGTCGATCGGGGATGATGAAGCGATCGCATACATCCCTTTGTGCTATTTCAAAGTTCTCAATCTTACCCGTTTCTTGAAGTTGAGATAAACAATTTTCTAAATCATTTTTGATCCCTAATGCACTTTGATATCGCTCTTCGGCATTTTTTGCCATCAATTTATTGACAATCTTTGACAGGACAGATGGAATTTCTGAAGTTATTTCCTGTACTAATGGCGATGCTTTGGCTATATGACAATGTACTAGCTCCATCACATCGTTCGCTTGAAATGGTAATTCTGCTGTGAGTAATTCAAAGAAAGTTACACCCAAAGAATAAAAATCGGTCCGATAGTCAATTCCCCGGTTCATTCTCCCGGTTTGTTCGGGGGAGATATAAGCGAGCGTTCCTTCTAACACATTGGGATTGATTAATGTTTGCGTTTCTCGCGGTAACAAGGAAGCAATGCTAAAGTCAATTAATTTAATTTGTTTTGTTTCGGGATTAATCAAAATATTGCTGGGTTTAATGTCTTTGTGAATAATCCGCTCGCGATACAATATATCTAAGGTATTGCACAGGGCGATCGCCATTTCTAAAAATTCCCTCAAGGAGAATGCGTTTTTCCCCGAACCCGCCCATTCCTGAAGAGAAATCCCCCCAAAGTCTTCCATCACTAACGCATAGCCATTTTGATAGGGTTCCAGGCTATAAGTTTGTACGATTCCAGGTTGACAAAGGTTTTTAGCAATGGTATACTGATTGCGAAACTGCACCAGTTCGCTAAACGTGGGATAGTCATTTTTCAGGAGTTTGATGATGACAGGTAATAGGTCTTTGTTACGGATGGCTCGATAAACTAAGGTGCGACTTCCTGAATAAACTGTTTCGAGAATTTGATAGTCGAGAATTTGAATGGTTGTGGGGGTATTGATATTTTCGTTGGAGTTATTCATGGCTGTTGTTGTTTGAGAATTGATGAGTGACTAATTGGTTAGATGAGTCTGAAGAAGAGAGAAAAGTGAACTTTTTTTTAGGCGTGAGTGGGTAAGATGATGATAAATTCTGTTCCAGTTCCCATTATAGAGTTGACGTTCAGGGAACCGCTATGTTTTTCGACGACGATTTGACGCGCGATCGCCAATCCTAACCCCGTGCCTTTCCCAACCTCTTTTGTCGTAAATAAATGGTCAAATATTTTTTGTTTAACTTCTTCCTTCATCCCCTTTCCATTATCAGCAATCGTAATCTTCACCTGATTATCTATCGAGGAAGTTTGAATGGTAATGCGGTTGAGAACCTCCTGAATTTCGGCAAAACAGCGACCTGTATTTGATTCATCCAAAGCATCGATCGCATTCGCCAGAATATTCATAAATACCTGATTTAATTGACCGGGGAAGCAATTAATACTCGGAATATTCTCATAGTTGGTGACAACTTCAATGGCCGGACGTTGCTCATTAGCTTTCAGGCGATGTTTGAGAATTAATATTGTACTCTCAATACCTTCATGGATATTAAAAGGTACTTTGTAATCGCGATCGGCACGGGAGAAAGTGCGGAGACTGGTACTGATATTTTTGAGCCTGTCACACGCCTTAGACATAGAATCTATTATCTTAGGTAAGTCTTCTAAGGTATATTCCAAATCAATTTCTTCGGCATGATCGATAATTTGCTCGCTAGGGTTCTGGAAAGTGTCTTGATAGAGTTGCAAGTGTTCGATCAGCTCGGCAATAGTAGGTTTAGTTTCTTGGAGACTGGCAGCAATAAAACCCAAAGGATTATTCATTTCATGCGCCACACCAGCCACTAAATTACCTAAAGCCGACATTTTCTCACTTTGGACGATTTGTAATTGGGCGTTTTGCAAGTTGTGTAATGCTTGTTCTAATAAGAGTGATTTTTGCTCTAAGGCGAGTTCTGCTTGTTTGCGATCGCTAATATCTCGCATCACAACTACCGCGCCAACTTTGTTACCCCAAGGATCGAAGATTGCTTGTCCGCTAGCTAACAAAATTCTCCGAAAACCTTGCTTCGGTGCAATTACCATTTCGGCATTTTCAACGATTTCTCCTTGCAAGGCGCGAAACAAAGGAATTTCCGTTTTTGGTAAGGGTGTTTGACCATCAGGTTGATAGAGTGAGAAATATTCTGCCCATTTTTCTGACGGTAATGATTCCACTGGTAAACCGTGAAATTCACGAGTTGCATTGTTAAATAAGGTCAAACTACCACTAGCATCACAGACAACAATGCCATCGGTAATATTATGAATGATCGCATTCAAAAACTCTCGCTCTTTAGCTAGAGATGCTTCGGTTTGTTGTAATTGTTCGAGCGATGCTTGTAATGACTTGGATTTTTCCTGTTCTAGCTCGTAAAGTCGGGCATTTTCTAGAGAAATAGCGGCTTGAGCGCAGAGTAGGTTGAGTAGTTCGATGCGATCGTGGGTAAATGCTCCCGTTGCTAAGTTGTTTTCTAGATATAAAATGCCTATTAACTTACCTTGATGCAAAAGCGGGCTACACAAAATACTCTTGGGTTGCTGATTAATGATATATGGATCGTGAGCTAAAGTCAGATCGGCATCCACATCAATTAGCACAGTAGTCTGCTTGTGATGCTTGACTTTGTAAATTAGTTTCAGGGGAATTTCTTGACTGTCTTCAACGGGAATGTGCTGCAACACGACTGGCTCCATCCCCACGCTAATTGACCCTTTGATTAGCAGGCGCGAGTCTTGCAAGAGTATTAACACGCACTTATCGGCTCCTGCATTTTCAATCACAATAGAAAGCAACGATGAAAGCAGTTTTTCGAGTTCGATTTCGCTTGAGATAGTTTGGGAAGCTTTGATAAGAGTTTTTAAATCTAGGGTATCTGAGACACTGCTACTGCTAGAAGTGGCAGAAATTGTGGAGGTGACACTTCCCAAGGCGAAGATGGTTTCATTAGTGGAGAGGGGAGAACGGGTTTGCTGTAATATGGGGGCAAGCAGTTGTGGGTAGCGTTTTTCTAAGTCAGCAACTTTGGCTTTAGCACCCCAGCGAGCATAGCCGTAGTAGGCTTGGGTGATGTATTCTTGGGCAATGCGCTCTTTGCCCCAGTCGAGGTAGAACTTTGCCGCCAGTTCGTTAGCAAGTGCTTCTTCTTGGATATAACCGTTTTCTTTGGCTCCTGAAATGGCACGATCGTACAAGTCGATCGCTAAGGCTTTTTCACCTAACACTCGATGCTTTTGGGCCTCCACCAAACACCACTTGTGCAAGTGGTTCATCGGTGCATGGTGTGCCCGCTTCTGCAACGAAGCCTGATTCTCTGCTACCCGTTGCAGGCGCTCCGCTAATTCAGACTCCCCACTAAAATCACCACTTAAAGCAGCCAGAGAGTCATAGAAGTAAAAGATTGGCACCGTAACAATACCTGCCCCTGCTCCTAAATACTGTCTGCCCACAGTCGCAATGTCTGACAGAGAATGCGCCGTGTCATCAAACAGATAGCCAAGAATCAATTTATGGAGATAGAAGAAATGAAGCCCCTGCAGATCGTTCGCTGCCAACAACTGGGGTAGGAACTGCGCCTCGTCGCACAGATCGCCCACCAAAAGCTGGGAATTGTGAGCATTGCCCAACAGTTTTAAAACCGCCTGTCTGAGTATTTGAAAGCAGTTAAACGTCTGAACCTGCTTGAGATTCTTCGGCATCTGACTGTAGACGTGGATATCTCGCTCCAGGGTTAAGAGTTCCTGACTGCTGAAGTAGGCAATTTTGCAGCTATGAAATGCGCCATAACCCGCAAATTCCAAATCTCCGGTATCTAATCCAATTTGGTAGCTTTCCCGTAGAACTGGCACTGACATTTGCAAATGAGTAGTTCCATGCAGAACAAATGCCCCCAATATGACGCGGATTCTACATTCAACCTCCTTGGCATTGAGTTTTTCGATTACCGCTAACGCTAGCTTGCCAGCCCGCTCTGCCGCTTCCATGTCTTCTAAAATGCCATTCAAGAGCAGGCCATAGCTGACATAAAAGAAAGCAGAGAACGGTGCGTTGCCATGTTGAATCGAGGCATTTACCTGCGAAAAAATCAGTAATGGATATAACAAAGGATTTGTATTATAAATGCCTGGTGCAGCGCTGGCGGCAATTCTCATCGCTGCCAGGGGTTCAGATGCCGTCATGGGGGGCAGGTTTAATAACTCCTCGATCGGTCTACCTGCCAACAGGTTCACCGTATACTGAAATCCCTGCTGGATATCTTCCTGAGTAGGACAATCGGGTAATTGAATACCCAATTGACTTAGCACTTGTTTCGCCAAGGCGAGCGCATCCAAGAATTGATGCTGGAATATATGGTTTTGAATCTCTATTTCGTAGATTTTCACCCGATCGAGTAGTGTTTTTGCTTGCTGCAACACTATCTCGGCCCAATGTTCCATTTGCTCGAGTTCTCTGGCAAGAAAAGCATTTTCAGCCGCCAATTCGTGCAACATTAGAGCCAATTCATACTGACTTTGCCAGCAATCAGGGGTTAACAGGGTGATTCCCGTAGTTGCGTAGGTCATCGCAGACTCATAGGCGGTTGCAGACCTGGCTCTTTTGGCGGCGAGTCCGTTTAATTGGGCAATTTTCTCTCGTTCTGCGGGCCGGGCGACCAATTTCAATCCCCTGTTCAGGTGATTGACGATATCAAATAGTTTGTTGTTCTGTTCTATGTCCGATGTGCGATCGAGCAGCAGTTGACCTATATTCAGATGGATTGAGGCTTTCTGGCGATCGGGAATCAGGGAATAGGCGGCTTGTTGGACGCGATCGTGTAAAAAGCTATATTTAGCTATTTCTTTAGAGCTATTCTCACTTTCCACTGCCGATTCTTGCCGCTCTTCCCCATGATAAAATTTATAAAAACTACTAATTGGTAAAATCAATCCTTCTTGCAATGCTCTCCACAAATTAGAGGCAGTTTCTACCTCTGAGTGTTCCGAAACAATTGCCAAAGTTACTAAATCAAACTGATTGCCAATACAAGCTGCTAACTGCAATACCTGTTGAGTTGAGGGAGGCAGTTTTTCTAATTGCAATGCCATAAAAGCCACAATATCATCCGTAACCGCTTGCTGCTTCACTTGTGCAATGTCACATTGCCAATAACCCTCAGTACAGTTAAACTGAATCAGTTGCTCTTGATGTAATACCTTGAGAAACTGTGTAGCAAAAAAGGGATTTCCTTGGGTTTTATGAAATACCAATTGAGAAATAGGCAAGGCTAAATTTTCTCTGCATTTCAGGGTATCAGCAACTAATTGATTCACTGTGACTTGACTCAGTGGTGCTAAAGTAATCGTATTAATTGTGAACAGTGTTTTTTGAATCTCACTCAAGGTCAACATCAAAGGATGTGCTGGATTGACTTCGTTATCACGGTACGCACCAATTAATAAAAGATGACTTTTCTCAGCCATTAATAATTGCATTAACTTCAGCGATGCCAAATCTGCCCATTGCAAATCATCTAAGAAAATCACTAATGGATGTTCAGCACTGGTAAAGACTTGGGTAAATTTTTGAAACACTAAATTAAAGCGATTTTGGGCTGCCGTTCCTGATAATTCTGGTGCGGATGGTTGTTCACCAATAATTGTTTCTAGTTCGGGGATAACTTCAATAATTACTTGACCATTTTCTCCCACTGCTGATAATATTTGGTTTTTCCATTGGTGGATTTGTGGATCGCTTTCGGTTAACAATTGTCCCATTAAATCTCGGAACGCTTGCACAAAAGCACTGAAGGGAATATTCCGTTGAAATTGGTCAAATTTTCCTTTGATAAAATAACCGCGTTGCCTGACAATGGGTTTATGAACTTCGTTGACAACGGCTGTTTTTCCAATCCCCGAAAAACCAGCGACTAGCATCATTTCTGTGGCTCCAAGACTGACTCGCTCAAAGGCTTGGAGTAGAGTTTCTACCTCGGCTTCTCGTCCGTAGAGTCGATCGGGGATGAGGAAGCGATCGCATACATCCCGTTGGGCAATTTCAAAAGTTTCAATCCTACCAGTTGTTTGTAGCTGCTCTAAACATTTTTCTAAATCAAATTTAATTCCCAATGCACTTTGATAGCGACTTTCAGCATTTTTCGCCATCAATTTTGTGACGATTTCTGATAATACAGATGGAATTTCGGAATTAATTTCATGTACTAAAGGAGAGGGCTTCGCAATATGACAATGTACTAACTCCATTGGCTCTTTTGACTTAAACGGTAACTCTCCTGTGAGTAATCCGTAAAAAGTTACACCCAAAGAATAGAAGTCAGTGCGGTAATCAATTCCCCGATTCATTCTTCCTGTTTGTTCTGGAGAAATATAAGCAAGTGTTCCTTCTAACACATTGGGATTCATCAAAGTTTGCGTTTCTCGCGGTAGCAATGAGGCGATGCTAAAGTCGATTAATTTTACTTGTTTGGTTTTGGGATTAATCAGAATATTCGCGGGTTTGATGTCTTTATGAATGATGCGCTCGCGATACAGTATATCTAAGGTATTGCAGAGGGAGCTCGCCATTTCTAAAAATTCCCTCAAGGAGAATGCGTTTTTCCCCGAACCCGCCCATTCCTGAAGAGAAATCCCCCCAAAGTCTTCCATCACTAACGCATAGCCATTTTGATATGCTTCCAGGCTATAAGTTTGTACGATTCCAGGTTGACAAAGGTTTTTAGCAATGGTATACTGATTGCGAAACTGCACCAGTTCGCTAAACGTGGGATAGTCATTTTTCAGGAGTTTGATGATGACAGGTAATAGGTCTTTGTTACGGATGGCTCGATAAACTAAGGTGCGACTTCCTGAATAAACTGTTTCGAGAATTTGATAGTCGAGAATTTGAATGGTTGTGGGGGTATTAATATTTTCGTTGGAGTTATTCATGGCTGTTGTTGTTTGAGAATTGATGAGTGACTAATTGGTTAGATGAGTCTGAAGAAGAGAGAAAAGTGAACTTTTTTTTAGGCGTGAATGGGTAAGATGATGATAAATTCTGTTCCAGTTCCCATTATAGAGTTGACGTTCAGGGAACCGCTATGTTTTTCGACGACGATTTGACGCGCGATCGCCAATCCTAACCCCGTGCCTTTCCCAACCTCTTTTGTCGTAAATAAATTATCAAAAACTTGAGCCCGCACCGCTTCACTCATGCCAATACCATTGTCTTTAATCCGAATTATTACCTGTTTTGGGTCGGTAGATAACTCTGTTTTGACGATAATTTGATTGGGATTGGCTTTAATCTCTGCATAACTCCGTCCAATATTTGATTCATTCAAAGCATCGACCGCATTTCCCAAAATATTCATAAATACCTGATTTAATTGTCCGGCATAGCACTCGATTTTTGGGAGAGCGCCATAGTCCTTAATAACTTGGATTTCCGGGCGAGTGTCGTTGGCTTTGAGGCGATGCTTGAGGATCATAATTGTACTATCAATGCCCTCGTGAATATTACAGGCCACGGGGCGATCGCTATCAGCACGCGAGAAAGTCCGCAGACTAATACTAATGTCTTGAATTCGCTTCACGCCTTCTTGCATCGATTCAATTAACTTGGGTAAGTCTTCCCGGATGTAGTCAAGTTCAATGGTTTCGATTTCCTCTTGAATTGCTGGATCGAGTTGAGGATATTTTTGTTGCACTAGATCGATCAATCCAAACAAATCGTTAATGTAATCTAAGGCTGGGGTAATATTGCCAGTCAGGAAGCCAACAGGGTTGTTGATTTCGTGAGCTACACCAGCTACTAAGTTACCCAATGCTGACATCTTTTCGCTTTGAATCATTTGCAATTGGGTTTGCTGCAAGTTTTGTAAGGCTTGCTCTAATTCTTGAGATTTTTGGATGATGGCGGCTTCGGCACGTTTGCGATCGCTAATATCTAACACCAATCCATCCCACACCAGAGTTCCATCAGCAAGTTTTTGGATGCGAGTTTCGATGTGAATCCACTTGACAATTCCCGATGGTGTCAGAATTCGCCCTGACCAGTCCAGAGGAGTTAGGGTTTGTATCGAGTCGGTAAGGGACTGCTGGTAACTTGCAGTATCCTCTGGATGGATCGATTCTGTAAGAAACTGGATATTAGCGATCGCTTGTACTGGCGTGATTTCAAACAAGTCGTAACACTCGGCACTGACGTAGGTTAGATATCTGACCTCATCGGCAGTCGATCGGGCTTGATAAACAACCCCCGGCACATTGTCTACTAATTTCTCAAAGCGAGAGTTACTCACACTCAAGTTTTCGAGAGATTGTTCTAGTTGTTGAGCATACTCTAGCGATCGCTCGTAAAGTCGGGCATTTTCCAGAGAAATGGCCGCCTGAGAGCAAAGGAGATTGAGCAGTTCGACGCGATCCCTAGTAAAAGCTCCAATAGCTAAGTTATTTTCTAGATATAAAATACCGAGCAATTTGCCTTGACGCAAAATCGGACTGCACAAGATACTCTTAGGTTGCTGTTGCTGAATGTAGGAGTCATTAATTAATTGCGGATATACTGTGGCATCAAAAATAACCGCAGGTTTTAAGCTGCGTTTGACAGTATTAATTAAGCCAATTGGTACATTCTGTGATGCTTCAACAGGCTGGGGATTGCTTAGCATTGAATAAAAATCAACTTGGGTATTTCCATTGCGATCTAAGCCTAGATCCGCTAACGCTAGAATCAGTAAATTATTTGACTCCACCAGCATTAACACGCACTTATCGGCTCCAGCATTTTCGATCGCGATATGCAGCAGCGATGAAAGCAGTTTTTCCAGTTCGATTTCGCCAGAAAGAGTTTGAGAAGCTTTCAGAATGGCAGCTAAATCTAAAGCCACAGAGATACTGCTACTGCTGGAAGTGGAGGAACTGGTGGATGTGACGCTTGCTAATGTAAAGATAGTTTCATTAGTGGAGAGGGGAGAACGGGTTTGTTGGAGGATAGGAGCAAGCAGTTGGGGATAGCGTTTTTCTAAGTCAATAATTTTGGCTTTGGCTCCCCAACGGGCGTAGCAATAGTAGGCTTCCTGCATATAAGCTGCGGCAACTTTTTCTTTGTTCCAGTCGAGGTATAATTTTGCTGCTAGCTCATTGCCGAGTGCTTCTATTTGGATATAGCCGTTGGTTTTGGCTCCAGCAATTGCGCGATCGTAATACTCAGCGGCTTGCCAAGTTTGCCTTAGCCTTCTGGCTTTCTCTGCTTCTACTAGGTCATATTGATGTAGAAAATTTTCAGGAGCATGATTAACCCAAATCTTCATTGTCTGCTGGTTAGCATCTACTATTTTCAAGAACTCAATCTGTTGACTTTCCTCCAAGTCAGGATATTGAGCCAGCAAAGAGAGTGAATAGTAGAAGTTATGTTCGCTGACAGTTATTAAGCCCGGTGCATTAGCAGCATAAGGTACTGCTATTGTCATGTAACGAACCGCTTCTTGATATTTACCGATCGAGTACGAAAACAAACCTGTAACGAGATAAAAAAGAAAGAGAGTCGTAAAATTTTTATTCGCAATCAGGTCAGATTCTAATCGCTCAGACTCTTGAACGTATTCAGGCAATTCAAACTGACTAAAGTTATTTTCCTGAAAGTTCAAAATAGTCTGACGACCTATACTGAGAATGGTAGTAGCATATTGATGCTTCAGTTGCGTCAGAATTTGCAAATAATCGTCAAATTTCTTCTCTAATTCTGGTAAGGGCAGACCCAGAAAAAACAGACTCACGCAATAATGAATAATTGAATACCCAGCATACTCTATGTCTCCAGTCTCCAAGCCACTATAAAATCCCTGCACGCCAATGGCTAAATCTACATTTTCGCGGGCAGATTTTTGCCAGTGTCGAATGCAGTTTCCAAAGATGTTGCAAACCTTCGCATTGTATGCTTTAGCACCCAGTTTTTCTAATATATCTAACGACATTTGACCCAATTGATAGCCCCGATCGATATCCTCCATCGTTGCACAAAGGATCATGCCATAAAGACAATAACCATAGGGTGAATACTTTGAATTACCATATTGAATGGAGAGATAAATCAAGGTGTTAATAATTTCCATCAGTAATTCAGGTCGTTGCGCGTAAGCTGGAGCAGTTAAGGCAATTAAGACCTCCATTGCTGCTTCCTTCTGTGGATCGGCCATCAGAGGAAGATTGCTTAGTTTCTCAACTTCAAGTTGCTGCTTTTGAGGTGGATTTGGTTCTAAACTTACGTTAAGTTCTTGCAGACATGACAGCCCAACTTCGATCGCTCGCTCGAACTGAGATTGCACGTTATACAACTGTAATTGTATTCGATACACAGGCACGCGGTCTAAGATTGAGACTGATTTTTTGAGGGTAAAAGCAATCAACTCTTCTGCTTGCTTGTAGTTGCCATTGAGATATTCAACTTCTGAACTACTTGTATATAGATGATGAGTCAGTGCGTAGTTAGTCTCCCAACTATCATTCGATAAAAGCACCTTGCCTGTATTTAAACAGTTGAGTGCTGCTTCATAAGCAGTGGCAACCTTGGCTTTTTCACCTGCCTTTAAGTTGAGTCGGGCAATGAATTCCCGTTCTGATTCTTCTTGCAGTAAATTCACCCCGTAATTAATCTGATTTAGAATAGCAAAAATCTTATCTTCGAGATTTTCAGAGGCGGTCTTTTCTAATAAGAGACGACCAATTTTTAAGTGAGTCATCTGCTTTTGCTGTTCGGGAATCAAGCAGTATGCTGCTTGCTGAATCCGATCGTGCAAAAACTTATAAGAACAGTGTTGAGTGTTGGGTGTTGAATGTTGGGTGTCGAATTCCGAGTTTTGATAAAACTTGTAAATTTCGCTCTGGGGTAAAATTATTCCTTCTTGCAAGGCTTTCCACAACACTGTCGCTGTTTCTATTTCCGATTGTTCGGAAACAATTGCCAGTGTTGCTAAATCAAACTGGTTGCCAATGCAAGCGGCTAGCTTTAAAATGTTTTGGGTTGCTGGAGATAACTTTTGTAGCTGTACTGCCATGAATTCCACCACATCATCGGTTAGTGCCAGCGATCGCACTTGCGCTACATCACACTGCCAGGAGCCTGTCTGCCAGTCAAACGCAATCAGCCCATCCTCATACAACGCCTTGAGAAACTGCGTCGTAAAAAACGGATTGCCCTTGGCTTTTTGATAGACTAACTCTGTTAACAGCATTGCCCGTTCGATCGCACAACTCAAAGTGTCTGCAATCATAAGATTCACATCAGATTGGCTTAACGCAGTCAGCGCGATCGTGTTGACAGTTGCCTTTGTTTTTTGGATTTCTTCCAACGCCAGCATCAGCGGATGCGCTGGAAAAACTTCATTATCGCGGTAAGCACCAATAATGAACAGATAGCCCCCCTCTGCTTGACTCATCAACAGCTTCATCAAACTCAAAGATGCTGAATCTGCCCACTGTAAATCGTCCAAAAACATCACCAATGGATGCTCTAACGTGGCAAACACCTCAATGAACTTCACAAACAGTAGATTGAAGCGATTCTGTGCCGCACTAGCAGCAAGTTCGATCGCAGATGGTTGTTTGCCAATAATTTCTTCTAGTTCGGGAATTACCTCGACCAAGACTTGCCCGTTTTCACCCAAAGCAGACAGAATTTTGGCTTTCCACTGCTCTAACTGAGCATCGCTTTCACTCAGCAGTTGCCCCATCAGATCGCGGAATGTTTGTACTAATCCAGAAAACGGAATATTGCGTTGAAACTGATCGTACTTGCCTTTGATGAAGTAGCCTTTCGATCGCACGATAGGCTTATGCACTTCATTGACAATTGCCGTTTTGCCAATCCCCGAAAAGCCTGTCACTAGCATTAGCTCAGATGAGCCGTTGACGACTCGTCCAAATGCTTGGAGTAAGGTTTCTATTTCCGCTGCTCTTCCATAAAGTTTATCGGGTATTAAAAAGCGATCGCTTAAGTCTCTCTGTCCAATTTGAAAATCTTCAATCTTTGCTGTTTCATTCAATTGCAACAGACATTGTTCTAAGTCATGTTTGAGTCCCAAGGTACTCTGATAGCGGTCTTCGGCATTTTTGGCGATTAATTTCATCACAATATCGCAGAGAACTTGAGGAATATCTTTTCCTTTCCCCCTTTTCCTTAAATTTGGCGGTTGTTTAGCAATATGGCAATGCACCAACTCCATTGGATCGTCAGACTGAAACGGAAGTTTTCCAGTGAGTAATTCAAACCAGGTGATACCTAATGAGTAATAGTCACTGCGATAGTCTATACCTCGATTCATCCGTCCGGTTTGCTCTGGGGAGAGGTATGCTAGGGTTCCTTCTAAGGCATTAATGCTCTGGATTTGTTGGGTTTCTCTCGGTAGTAGAGTCGAGATGGAAAAGTCAATTAATTTAACTTGCTTTGTATCGGGGTGAATGAGGATATTGGCCGGCTTAATATCCTTGTGAATGACGCGCTGTTGATGTATGGAATGGAGGATGTCTGTCAATGACAAAGCAATGGAGAGAAACCGATCTAATGTCAGTGCTTTTTTCTGAATAAATTGTTGTAAGGAAATGCCTCCAAAGTCTTCCATTACCAGGGCATAGCCGTTGTGATAAGGTTCCAAGCTGTAGGGTTTGACAATGCCGGGAATGTCTAAATTTTTGGCAATGCTATACTGATTGCGAAACTGCACCAGTTCGCTAAAAGTGGGATATTGCCGTTTCATCAGCTTGATGATTACAGGTAATTGGTCATCGGTACGGACTGCCCGATAAACTATTGTTCGACTCCCCGCATAAACTGTTTTGGTGATTTGATAGTTGGGAATTTGAATGCTTGTGGGAGACTTGCTGTTTTTGTGGGAGTTATTCATGGCCGTTTTTGTTTTAAAATTGATGAGTGAGTAGTTGGTTAAATGAGTCTGAGTCCTAGGTAAAAATTAACTTTTTTGTTTTGCTTGAATTGGTAAGGTGATAATAAATTTTGTTCCTCTGCCTGGTGTCGATTTGACCTTAATTGAACCGCCATGTTTTTCAGCGATCGCTTGATAGCTAATTGACAACCCCAACCCGGTTCCTTTACCCACGGGTTTAGTTGTAAAAAAAGGATCGAATATGCGCGATCGGATTTTCTCTGGAATACCGACTCCGTTATCGGCGATGATAATCTGCACTTGTTTTTGTTCTGTCTTGACCGTGCTAATCCAAATCCGATTCTGGTTGGTAGTAATCTTTTGGCAACTGCGGTCTCGATTGGTTTCTTCTAAGGCATCAATTGCATTCTGTATCAAATTCATAAACACTTGGTTAATTTCTCTGGCGTAGCATTCTACCAACGGCAGATCGCCATAGTTTTTCACAATTTCAATCGCCGGATGTTCTGTCTGTCCTTTGAGTCGATGCTGCAAAATCATTAAGGTGTTATCAATACCTTCATGGAGATTCACTGCTTTGTATTCTGATTCATCCAAGCGCGAAAAGCTGCGTAAAGATAGAACAATTTGCCGAATCCGCTCAGAACCGAGTTGCATCGATTTAAGTATTTTATGTAAATCCTCTGTCAAGAAATTCAATTCCGCAGTTTCTAGCTCTGCTTGCAGGGATGCCGGTGGATTAGGATAGTGGGATTGATAGGAGCTTAATAAACGCAATAGGTGTTGTGTATGTTGATGAATGTGATTTACGTTTCCATGAATAAAGTTAATCGGGTTGTTAATTTCATGGGCAATCCCTGCTACCAGTTGTCCCAAAGCCGACATTTTTTCACTTTGCACCATCTGGGTCTGGGTACGGTGTAATTCTTTTAAAGTCGTTTGCAGTTGGTCATTTTTTTGGTTTAATGCTTGGGTGCGTTCTTGCACCTTGTCTTCTAGTTCGGTGTACAACCTAGCATTCTCTAAGGAAATTGCTGCTTGTGACATTAATAAATTCAAAACTTCGAGCCGCCCGCGCGTAAATGCTGCCGCGGTCAGGTTATTTTCCAAATATAAAATGCCAATCAACTTGCCTTGGTTAAGAATTGGCGCACACAGAATACTCTTGGGTGAGTGGTGCAGAATATAGGGATCGGCAGCTAGGGTTGGCTCGATCGCTGCATTCTCGATCGCAGCCAAGGAGAGAGTATTTTTGACCCGATTGATCAGGCTAACAGGTACTGTTTGACCGTCGTCAAAAGGCAGCGAACGCAAAACAATGGCAGGCTGTTCGAGTTGGGATAATGCCTCAATTACCCAGAGATCGCCTTTTGGCATCAGCAAGGCACATTTATCGGCTCCCGCATTTTTGAGCACTACCTGAAGTAGGGTTGAGAGTAATTTCTCCAACTCAATTTCACTCGACAGAGATTGAGAGGCTTGGATAATAGTAGCTAGATCGAGGGCTTCTGAGAGGCTTGTTTTACTGAAGGTGGAACTTTGGACCGTTTGAGAAATCATCCTTTCGGTCGGATTGGCAGACTCTGGCTGTCTTGACAATATGGGTGCGAGTAGTTGGGGATAGCGGGTTTCTAAATCAACAACTTTAGCTTTGGCTCCCCAGCGGGTGTAACAGTAATAGGCATCAGTCATGTAGGATTGAGCGATTTTTTCTTTGCCCCAATCGAGATAGAATTTGGCGACAACTTCGTTGGCTAAGGCTTCTTCGTTGAGGAATTGGTTTTCTTTGGCAAGTTGAATGGCGCGATCGTAATGTTCGATCGCCTCTGCTTTATTGCCCAAAATCCGATATTTTTCTGCCTCAACTAAATGCCATTTATGCAAGTAATTCATCGGGGCATTTTGTGCCCACTGATGCAGAATCATTTGATGAGTTTCTGCATCAGCAAGCATGGAGGCTGGCTCTGGTTGATTTGTAGGAACAACTGCCAGGTGCGTCAGGGCAGCATAGAAATGGAAAACGGGAATCAAAACCATTCCTGATACTGCCATCAAACAGGACTTGGCTTGGGTGATAAAGTCGAGGCCAGCCTGATAATTGCCATACCAGTAAGCAAGTTGCAGCTTAAAAATGTAGGCATAGGCGATCGCCGTGAGATTATTATCCTGCTGATGCTTCGGCAGCATCACCGTTTCATCGTAGGCAGTGCCCCTCAAGCAATCTGGTTGGCTCACCGTTTCTGTCAACTGTTGCATCGTTTGTCGCACGAATGACATAAGAAGATCAGCCGAATCTTGTTTCATTTGAACCATAGCAACACTGTAAGCAGCCAATTCGGATGACAGCGTTTCCAGGTCTGCACCTGCGAAAAAAGCAATATAGGCGTAAACTAAGAGGCTGTAGCTAGCGTAGAGAAAATCGCCAGTTTCCATGCCAGTCCTGTAGCCCTCTTTTAGTGTCGGTAGCATTCTTAACAGCGCTTGCTGGTGATGTTGGATGAAACACCCAAACATGGCTAGAGTCATGGACTTCATTCCCGGAGCATTCAACCTCTCTAGCAACGAGAGCGCTAATTTACCGAACCCGTAGCCTGTTTCAACTTCGCCGAAAAAGGCACACAGCACCAAGCCATGAATCGTGTATCCGACCATCGAGGCGGGAGCATTGCCAAACAGGAGCGACAACCGCACCATCGTCGCGGTCAAGAGGGGCACTAAACCGGGCATTCCCATGTACACTGGGGCAAATAACATTCCTAACAGTTGTATTGCGTCTTGGGCGGTGCGATCGCTCATCACGGGCAGGTCAATCAGTTTGGCAATCTCTCTACCGCTTTGTAGGTGCTTGAGGTCTTGTAAGGCTTTGCCAATCTTGGCTTCGTCTACTTCGGTAGGGAATTCTACCCCCAATTGCGCTAGAGCCTCTGTTCCCACGGCGATCGCCTCTAACATTCTGCCCTGAGCAGTTAGTGCCGGAATTTGAATCTCGTAGATTTTTACTTTGTCGAAAATGGTCTGTGCTTGCTGCAAAACTAATGCCGCTAGCTGTTCCATACCCGCAAAGTCAGCATTCAAATAGCTGGCTTCCGTTGCTGCCACATACAGATTTAGAGTCAATTCATACTGATGTTGCCAGCATTTTGTCTGTAACAGGTTAATCCCTGTTTGCAAATAAACCCTTGCTGCGCTGTAAGCTGTAGAATTTCTCGCCTTCAATCCAGCTTGCAAGTTCAGTTTAGCTAATGTTTCGCGTTCCTCTGGTTGAGTAATTAACTCAATTCCTAAATTCAAATGCTCGACAATATCAAACAGTTTTTCTTCTCGTTCTATTTCTGAAGAGTTTTCTTGAAGTAACTGTCCAATTTTGAGATGAGTTGCTTGTTTTCGCTCGTCAGGAATCAGGGAGTAAGCTGCTTGTTGCACCCGGTCGTGTAAAAATCGATAAATCGGATTAGCGGCTGCATCAAAAACTGAGGTTGTCTTAGACTCAATAAAGAACTTATAGATTTCTGTATTCGGAATAATCAAACCTTCTTGTAGTGCTTTCCACAGATCGGTCGCTGTTGCTTCTAGGGATTTTTCTGAAACGATCGCCAGTGTATGCAAATCAAACTGCGCCCCAATACAAGCTGCTAGTTTAAGAATATGCTGAGTCTCGGTTGGCAACTTCTGCAATTGCAGGGCTATAAACTCCACTACATCATCAGTAATTGCTAAAGCTTTGATTTGAGCGATATCGCACTGCCAAGAGCGTGTTTCTGAGTCAAAAGTAATCTGTCCCTCTTCATGCAGTGCTTTAAGAAATTGCGTGGCAAAAAATGGGTTGCCCTGGGTTTTTGGCAGCACCAATTTGGTGAGGGGTTGAGCTAGATATAATTGGCAATTTAGGGTATCTGACACTAACTGATTCATATCTACTAAGCTCAATGGTAACAGCGTAATTGTATTCACCGTTATACCAGTTTTGACGATATCGTCGATTGTCAATATCAACGGATGCACGGGCGAAACTTCATTATCCCGATACGCCCCCAATATTAATAAATTTTCTGTCCCTTCCATTAATAATTGCAGCAATTTTAACGATGCGGAATCTGCCCACTGTAAGTCATCCAAAAACATCACTAAGGGATGTTCTTGGCTGCTAAAAAGTTGCACAAATTTCTGCATTAGTAAATTAAAGCGATTTTGGGCCGCACTCCCCGATAGTTCTGTGGCTGGGGGTTGAGTGCCAATAATGCGTTCCAGTTCGGGAATCACCTCAATTAAGACTTGTCCGCTATCGCCAACGGCTTCCAGAATCTTGCTTTTCCAGGCTTGCAGTTGTGCATCTGATTCACCAAGCAATTGCTCCATTAAATCTCGGAAGGCTCGCACGAATGCAGCTAAGGGAATATTTCGCTGAAACTGGTTATATTTGCCTTTAATA
Source organism: Microcoleus sp. N3A4 (assembly GCF_036701805.1). NCBI lineage: Bacteria > Bacillati > Cyanobacteriota > Cyanophyceae > Oscillatoriales > Microcoleaceae > Microcoleus > Microcoleus sp. N3A4. Next base: position 69,167 of record NZ_JAUBRJ010000002.1, on the reverse strand, counting down.
AAATAGCCTCGTTGTTTGACAATGGGCTTGTGAACTTCATTAATGACGGCGGTTTTACCAATCCCTGAGAAACCCGCTACTAACATGAGTTTGGCTTTGCCTTGGCTGACCTGATTCTCTTGGGGGGATGCTACGCTAACGAAGGCATCCAGTAAACTTTGCACTTCGGTTTCTCTACCGTAGAGTTTTTCAGGGATCAGGAAGCGATCGCTAATATCTCTTTCTCCGAGGGCAAAAAATTCGATATTTCCGGTTGTTTGCAATTGACATAGACAAAATTCTAGATCGTGCTTGATTCCCAAGCTACTCTGATAGCGTTCTTCGGCATTCTTCGCCATTAACTTACTAATTATTTCAGATAAAACTAACGGGATATTAGGCTCGATTTGATAGGCTGGGATCGCATTTTGTGCTAAGTGACAGTGCACCAATTCCATCGGATCGTTTGATTGAAAGGGTAATTTTCCTGTCAGCAATTCATAAAAAGTGACGCCTAAAGAATAAAAATCACTCCGATAGTCAATTCCCCGATTCATTCGACCTGTTTGTTCTGGGGAAATATAAGCAAGTGTTCCTTCTAATACATTGAGATTCATCAAACTTGGCGTTTCTCGCGGTAGTAGAGAGGCGATACTAAAGTCAATTAATTTGACTTGTTTAGTTTCGGGATTTATCAAAAAATTACTGGGTTTAATATCTTTATGAATGATGCGCTCGCGATATAATATATCTAAGGTATTGCAGAGGGCGATCGCGACATCTAAAAACTCCCTCAAATATATTTTGTTTTCTCCTTTCAGTACCCATTCTTGAAGAGAAATCCCTCCAAAGTCTTCCATGACTAACGCATAGCCATTTCGATAGGGTTCTAGACTATAGGTTTGGATGATTCCAGGTTGACAAAGGTTTTTGGCAATGGTATATTGATTGCGGAACTGCACCAGTTCGCTAAAGCTAGGATAGTCACTTTTCAAGAGTTTGATGACAACAGGTAATCTATCGTTGATACGGATAGCTCGATATACCAAAGTGCGACTTCCTGAATAAACTGTTTCGAGTATTTGATAGTTGGGAATTTGAATGGTTGTGTGAGTGTTGCTATTATTGTTAGAGTTATTCATAGCTGTTGTTGTTTGAAAAATGATGGGTGAGTAATGGGTTAGATGAGTCTGAAGAAGAGGGAAAAATCAACTTATTCTGCCTTAAGAGGTAAGGTGATGATAAATTCTGTTCCTTCTCCTAGTAGAGAGTTGACGTTCAGGGAACCGCTATGTTTTTCGACGATAATTTGACGCGCGATCGCCAATCCCAAACCAGTCCCTTTTCCCACACCTTTGGTTGTAAATAAGTTGTCAAAAATATGCTCTTTTATCTCATCTGGTATCCCTAGCCCGTTGTCTTTGATGTCAATCGTCACCCAATCCTTAGACTTCATTTGTGTCCGAATCGCGATGCGATTTGCTTGGGCTTTTAGCTGCTGAAAACTCCGGTCTCTATTAGATTCTTCGAGGGCATCAATTGCATTCGCCAAGATATTCATAAATACTTGATTTAATTGTCCGGGGAAGCATTCAATTGAGGGCAAATTCCCATACTCTTTCACCACTTCGATAGCCGGACGCTTTTCGTTGCCTTTCAAACGGTGTTTGAGAATCAAAATCGTACTGTCAATTCCATCATGAATATTGAAAGGAACTTTATAATCTTTGTCCGCTCTGGAGAAGGTACGGAGACTCGTGCTGATACCTTGGATGCGATCGCACCCGACTTGCATTGAATGCAACATCTTGGGTAAATCTTCTACGAGATATTCAATGTCAAATTCTTCGGCTTTTTGCTCTATTTCATCTCCAGGGTTGGGAAATTTTTCTTGGTAGAGTTGCAGATATTCGGTAATATCTTTGACGGCAGCGATCGCTTCATTAATATTGCCAGAGATAAAACCGACTGGATTATTAATTTCATGGGCTACCCCCGCTACTAAATTGCCCAAGGCAGACATTTTTTCGCTCTGTACTAATTGCAGTTGAGATTGTTCAACCTGCTGGGCGTAATCCTGCGCTTGCTGATACAATCGCGCATTTTCTAAGGAAATGGCAGCCTGGGTGCAGAGAAAGTTGAGGACGAGGAGCCGATCGCAAGTAAACACTCCTTTCGTCGATCGATGTTCGAGATAAAGTATGCCAACTAAATTTCCCCGATCGAGAATCGGAGTACACAGCATACTCTGAGACTGATACTGGAGCGTACAGTCATTCATTAAACCGGGAATATCGGTTTTGCCGCCTTCAATAACCACAGTTTGCAGGGTATGTTTGACATAATACACCAGCTTGAGCGGAATCACCGCCGAGCCATCTAGAGGTTGGGTTTGCAGTAGGGTTGTGGGTGGCTGGTTATCTAGATTGATGTGAGTTATTGCCCGGATTTGCCATTCATCCTGATGGGGGAGCAGCAAAGCACAAGTTTCTGCTCCAGAAGTTTTCAAAATAATTTGATTGAGGGTATCGAGTAATTCATCAAGCTGAATTTTACTGGATAAAGCTTGAGCAGCTTGCACGATAGAGGCGAAATCAAGGGCATCGGAAATACTCGTGCTGCTGGTGCTGGAGGTTTGTGAAGAGTGGCTAATTGTTGTCAGCGTTTCTAGGGGATCAAAGCGAAGTTTTGGCTGATTCAGGATCGGCTGAAGTAATTGGGGATAGCGTTTTTCTAAGTCTTCAACTTTGGCTTTAGCTCCCCAACGAGCATAACAGTAATACGCTTCCTGCATATAGCTGGCGGCAACTTTTTGTTTGCCCCATTCCAAGTAGAATTTGGCGGCGAGTTCGTTGGCTAATGCTTCCTCTTGGATATAACCGTTTTCCTTGGCTCCTTGAATTGCTAGATCGTAAAATTCTAGAGCTTCTGTTTTGCAATTGAGTAGTTGATGCTTTTGGGCTTCAACTAAATGGTACTTGTGCAAGTAATTCATGGGAGCATAATGCGCCCATTCTTTTAACTTTGCTTGATTTTCTTGCATTCGCTGCCATCGAGGTTCCGACTCAGTTTTCGATTCAGGAGGAGTGGCCAGCACGGTTAGAGAATCATAGAGGTACAAGATCGGTTCAACGATACTTCCCATCCCGCCAGCCAAATACTGTCGGGTTTGATCCCCATCGTGTTCCGCTTTGGCAAAGTCTTCAAGCCAGTAATTCAAGGTGAATCGATAGAGGTAAAAGTAGGATAATCGGTAAAAATCGACTTTTGCCTCAGCAAGGATTGTTTCTTCATAGGAATCTTGGCGTAAGGGAATCTCGTTCTCTGACTGACCCAGCAGAATGAGAGCAGCTTGCCAGTAAGCCAAAACACAGTTTGCCGCTGTGAATTGATTGAGGTCGCACAACTGTTGGTAATAGGCGCGAATTTGGGGTTCGAGTTCACTTAGCGGTTGACCGCACCAGTAGGCATTCAAGCAGTACAACTGTGCGTCGTAGCCCAGAAATTCTAGATTCCCAGTTTCCAATCCTGCTTGATATCCATCGAGAAGAATTGGCAGCGTTTCTTGCAAATGGATAGTCCAAAGACCAACATATCCCCCCATTAACAGGGCTGTTGCCGATCGAATATTTTTGGCATCTGGTTCTGAGGCGAGTTGGTATCCTAATTGCCCAAATTGAGGCACCTTTGTCATGTCTCCCCACAGAATTCTCAGTTGGAAGGCGTAACCAGCGTAGCAATAAGCCGAAACAGGACTGTTTCCAAATTGAATTGACAACTTGACCTGTAGCGCAACTATTAGGAAATAGAGCATTGAGCCTGTCATGTAACAGACGGGTGTAAGACGAGCCGCATTTTGCATAATGGCTAACTGCTGGGCATCAGTCATGTTTGGCAGATGAATGAATGTCTCAATTGACCGATCGCCAATTAAGACATCGATTTCCTGCTTAACCGGCCGAATATCTTCTAACGTTGGGCTGTCTGGCAGGTTCACTCCCAACATTTGGAAGACAGATTGACCGATCGCGATCGCCTCTAAAAATTTATTGAGGGCTACCAATGCCTGAATTTTGACTTGATAAACTTGTACCCGTTCTAAAGGCGTTTTCGCGCGATCGATCACCGCTTCAATCCACTGGTGCATCTGCTCAAAATCGCCAGCCAAGAAAGCCACCTCGGCAGCTAAGTCGTGCAGGGATAGGGTCATTTCGTAATGCCGTTCCCAAGCGTCTGTTCCCAGCAGTTGCAGCCCCACTGTGGCATATTCGCGGGCTGCTTGATAGGCAGTTGCCGATCGGGCTTTGCGGCAAGCCGTGAGGTTGAGTTGGGCGAGTTCGTCCCGTTCGGTTTGTTCGGCGATTAAAGCCGTTCCATAGTTTAATTGATTGACCAATTCAAAAATCCGTTCTTCTCTAGCTTCGGGGGAAATTTGTTGCAGCAGCAGTTGCCCGATATGGTAGTGGGTTATTTGTTTTTGCTTGTCGGGAATTAGAGAATAGGCAGCTTGCTGGACGCGATCGTGCAAGAAGCGATAGGCAACCGTTTCAGAAGTAGATTGAGAAACATTTTCTACCCCAATATAAAATTTATAAACTTCACTCTGAGGTAAAACAAAACCTTCCTGTAAAGTTTTCCACAGTGCGGTTGCTGCTTCAGTCTCCGAAATTTGCGAAACAATTGCTAATGTTGTCAGATCGAATTGATTGCCAATGCAAGCGGCTAATTTTAAAACTGACTGAGTTTCAACGGGCAATTTCTGTAACTGCTGTGCCATGAATTCAACTACATCATCCGTCTGTGCGGCTTCTGTAACTTTGCTAATATCGCACTGCCAATATCCAGCTTTGACATCAAAAGTTATCAATTCATCTTGATGCAATGCCTTGAGAAACTGCGTCGCAAAAAATGGGTTTCCTTTTGTCTTCCGCGCCACTAATTCCGTCAGCGGTTCCGCCAATTTAGGCAAACAAGTTAGCGTATCTGCCACCAATTGATTCAAACTGGTTCGATCGAGCGGTGCAAGTGTGATGGTATTGACAGTTGCCCCTGCTTTAGTGACTTCATCTAGGGTTAATATCAGGGGATGAGCGGGGGAAACTTCATTGTCTCGATAGGCTCCAATTAGTAGCAAATGACTGGACTGCGATTCCCCTACGAGCAACTGCATCAACTTTAACGATGCCGAATCTACCCACTGCAAATCATCCATAAAAATCACTAATGGATGCTCTTTTGTGGTAAAGACAGAGATAAAATTTTGGAACAGTAAATTGAATAGATTTTGAGCGGCAATCCCCGACAATTCTGGGGCTGGGGGTTGTTGTCCGATAATCCATTCCAGTTCGGGAATTACTTCAATAATGACTTGTCCGCTGTCACCGAGGGCTGCTAAAATTTTGGTTTTCCATGCTTGGAGTTGGAGATCGCTTTCACTGAGCAATTGTGTCATTAAATCGCGGAATGCTTGCACAAATGCCGAAAAGGGAATATTGCGATTGAACTGGTCAAATTTACCTTTAATGAAATAGCCGTGCTGTCGGACAATTGGTTTGTGAACTTCATTGACCACAACGGTTTTTCCTATGCCGGAAAATCCTGCAACGAGCATCATTTCTACCCCCTTTAGTCCCCCCTTATCAAGGGGGGATTGAGGGGGGTTAGCTACTCGTTCAAAGGCTTCTAAAAGTTGCTGTATTTCTCGTTCTCGACCGTAAAGTTTTTCGGGTATGAGAAAGCGATCGCTGATATCTCGCTCTCCCAGTTTAAAATTTTCTATCTTACTTGTTGTTTGCAGTTGAGTTAAACAAATCTCTAGGTCGTGCTTAATTCCTAATGCGCTCTGATAGCGTTTTTCGGCATTTTTCGCCATCAGTTTACTGACAATTGCTGACAAAATTAGAGGAATTTCGGAATTGATTTGATGGAGAGGGAGCGCTGGTTTTGCTAGATGAAAATGTACTAATTCCATTGCATCTGCTGAGACAAATGGTAAGATTCCTGTCAATAATTCATAGAAGGTTATGCCCAGGGAATAAAAGTCGCTGCGATAGTCTATGCCTCGATTCATTCTGCCAGTTTGTTCTGGGGAAATATAAGCCAGTGTGCCTTCTAATATATTGAGATTGATGAGTGTTTGCGTTTCTCGCGGTAGCAGAGATGCAATACTAAAGTCAATTAATTTGACTTGTTTGGTTTCGGGGTTAATCAGAATATTGGCGGGTTTGATGTCTTTGTGAATGACTCGGTTTTGGTAAAGATAGTTGAGAATGTCTGTTAGTTGCAGTGCCAGCTTGAGAAATTCTGCTAAAGGTAAAATTTTATATTTTTGGCTTTCATCTGTTGCGCTCTTGAGATAATTAGATAGGGATACTCCGCCAAAGTCCTCCATGACTAGGGCATAACTATTGTGGTAGACTTCTAGAGTCAGAGGTTTAACAATACTGGGGAAGTCGAGATTTTTGGCAATGGTATATTGATTGCGAAACCCGACAAGTTCGCTGAAATTGGGGTATTCGTTTCGCAGTAGTTTGATGACGACAGGAGTGCGATCGCTCTCCCGAACAGCCCGATAGACTAGAGTGCGAGAGCCTGCATACAGTTGTTCTGTGATACGATACCCAGGCAGGTCAGTAATTGCATCCATTTTTCAGTCCTTTAAAAATAGGGGTTATTATATTTATAGTTTACCTAGCAAACGAGGAAAATCCCCGCCCTGCCTCTAATGTGCCAGAACTTGTCAGTCCGCGTTATGTAAGAATCCTCGTCGATCGCTCGTTGGATACTGGAGCCATAAGTAGTCGGACATACATAAAAAGTTCTGTGTAAAGAAAGATTTAGGAAAGACTTTTGGGGCGATCGCGCCAGTGTCCCCTCTTCTAGTGTCCTCAACGGATTTGCCTCAGTCGCAGGGCTCGCGCCGCGCGACAATCAACAAGATTTATTACGTCGCGATCCCTCAAAAGAATTAGATATCGCTCACGCCTGCAACGAAAACTCCACTGTCATTCGATTTTAGATTTTTGATTTTAGATTTTGGATTGACTTGCGCGAGATAAATTCGGGGGCTTGAGGATTTTAGATTTTAGATTTTGGATTGATTCCACGGATCGATCGCGTGGCGGGTACCACCTTTGAAATTCGCTTGTCAAAAAGCCGAAGGCAGAATTGGAGAGCGGTAAAAAAATACTGGTGGGGGATTCAGAATTTTTATTTAATTCTACCTTCTAGCTGCAATTTTTCGATGAAGCAAGATGATTTACTCGCTGCGATGAGCGATGCATGGGGGATAATTTATGACGAGATAACAGACTGTGACAGACTGTGTTTGAGTCAGTTATTTCCACAATTTATTATAATTTTTGCTCGCTTTGAGCTGCTTGTACAGCGGACTTTTTGCTGGTAATTTGCAAAAGGGATAGGGGCAGAACAACAGGCCAAAACAGAGGGCCAAGCACTAAGGCTATCCAAGATATCAAGTCTTTTTTAGATGTCGCCTTATCGTTCCAAAAACTTTTAAACCAAACAAGAAAAACGATTAAGGCAATTGAAAAGTAGCTAATAATTATCATTGTTTTACCTGCCTGCCTACAGATGGGATAGAAGTATTTATGATTATTGTATCTCAGGGTGCGGCTCGCCGATCGCCACTTTCCACCCTCGGCTGCAAGTGTCTAGAACCCAAAGTTGCACAGATATCCGAGTCCACAGCCTGCGATGTCGCTCGGACGCAGACCCGCTGTGCAGCGGCGCTCAAAGTTTTGCGCTCGTAACTTTTCGAGGTTTCGTCAAATTTTGAGGCTACCGTCGCAATCACAGCAAATGCGAGGGAGATATCTCATTTTTTGTGATTTAACTCACGTAAAATAGCAGACTTCGGTCACAAGTCGAGCCAAGAACGATCGTACAGCTTAGCCGACTGCAATCACCCTACTCTGTTCTCAAATGCTCGATATTAGAATAGTCGAGTTCAACGAGATTTCATGCAAGTTGTGACTTTAAAATCCGATCGCGCGATCGCTGAACTGTTCTATCAAGTCACCCATTCAGGCAATCTGACTCGCACTCAAAGCAACGGACTGCGCGCACTCTGCAAAATCCCTCTCAGCGAAGATGACCGAGATGCAGTCAACCGCCTGCTTCACGCCATCCGCCGCAGATGGGTCAGGATTTCCGATTAGTCCCCTCAGACAGGAAGTTGAGATCGGTATTTCTACTTTACTTTCCTGTAAAGCTCCGCCAGCAATCAGATTTCCGTGAGTGTGTCGCTGCATTAACTCTCTCAAAAAAAAATGTGCTGCGATCGATAACGATCGAACCCGGTTTCTTGAAGAAGCCGGGATTTTTGATTTGAAGCAGTCAATCGATTTTAGATTTTAGATTTTAGATTTTAGATTTTAGATTTTAGAATTGAAGCATTGACCCAGCCCAAAAACGGATACCGTGCCACGTACTTAAGTCGTGGAAAGATCAAAATTTTAGACCAAGGTTCAAGCTCCCAGATTGCATCTGTGGGGTAAATCTAAAATCTAAAATCTCAAATCTCAAATCGACTGACCCCACGGATCGAGTCGGGGGCTCCTTTATCGGATACAGGTTTTTTATTTCTGGACGGATGAATCACGTGGCGGGTATCCTGGATGCTTGATTGTCAGCAGTCAGGTGTCGGTAACCAGCAGTCAGCAGTCATTAAGTAGATACACGGAAAAACCCCCAAACCCATACATTCGGTAAATACCACCAAAGGCGGATGTCTCAACAGCGTAAAAGTTTTAGGTTTAATTAAGTCGATCGATTTAGTTAGCAGTCATTAATTAGCCGTCATCAGGAATCTATTAATAGATTAAATATTAATTTTTTTTGTCACAGTATCTTAACAAAAAGTATAGATTGCGGAGTAGCCAAAAGCGAGGAAGCGGGACTGGGTTGGTGTTTCGAGTTGCAGGGCGATCGAGGAAAAAATCCGATCCCCAAGTTCGGCTGACACAAATCACTAATCAAGACCGAATCGATCACATTTACTACCGTATTTGAATCACATAAATATTGAGGAAATCAGTTAATACTGTCAAAAGTGAGTTAAAAAAAAACACATGATGACCCAAACGTTTTTACCTCAATTTACTGTTGCAGAGCTAGTCTTTCAGGTATATCACTCCGGTCTGCTGACTCCCGCTCACAGACAACAGCTCAAAAAAGCGCTGTTAAATGACTGTCTGACCGAAGAAGATCAAACAGCCATCAACCGCTTGCTCCACGCCGTTCGCCGGGGCTGGCTGAAAGTTGTAGATTAAACTGCGGTTCCAAATTTTTTCCCGCTACTGTTTAAATGCACTGTCACATGAAGGCAGAATTAAATTCCCTTAAAAAATCATCAATTTTGCTAAATGTAGGGTGCGCTACAATCATCCTGCATTTTTAGCTTCTTTTTTGCCAGGTTATTTACTCAGAGATTTTGCCGTCAGGCATCATCGCCTCTCTCAAATTCGCTTCATTCAAATTTGTACCGCGCAAAGAAGCTTGATGCAAGTTTGCTCCCCGGAGATTTGCTCCCTTGAGAGAAACTCCGCTCAAATCTGCTAGATGGAGATTTGCACAGCTCAAGTTAGCTCCGCTCAAATCGGCTCCCTTCAAATCCGCTTTTTCGAGATTTGCTTCGGTCAAATTTGCCCAACTCAGATTTGCTTGAGTTAGGTTAGCATCGCTGAGGTCAGCTTGTGTTAAGTTGGCGTCGGTTAAATTTGCTTTGCTGAGGTTGATTCCGCAAAGTTTTACTTCTGTCAAGTTTGCACCTTGCAAGTTAGCGTTAACTGCATAAACTTGAATCAAAATTGCCCGCTGAAGGTTTGCATCTCTCATGTCTGCACCCCTGAGACTCGCCCCGGTTAAATCGGCCGCAGTGAGCAGGACACTCCGCAAGATGGCTCCGCTCAAGTTCGCTCCCACCGCCTCGCATTCGCCAAAATTAGCGGACATGAGGTTGGCTTGGGAGAGGTTGGCTTGGCTGATATCTGCTTGATACAGATTGGCTCTGTAGAGGGTGAGACCGATCGAATTTGCACCTTTTAAATTAGCGTGACTCAGGTCAATATCCCGCAAATTGATCCTTGACATATGGGCACCGCTCAGGTCTGCTTTATGAAAAACCCGTTCTCCCGCTGCATACCGTCTGAGAAGTTCATCTGCATCCATGTCATTTTCCCCAAAATATTTAATAATATCTTTGATATTTCAATAATATTAGGAATGAGCGACCTTTACGTTTCTTGGCCTGAGTACCATCGGAAAATTGAGGATTTGGCTGTAAAAATTGATGAATCTAAGTGGAAATTCGATCGAATTGTCTGTCTGGCGAGGGGAGGGCTGCGGGTTGGGGATACTCTGTCGCGGATTTTCGACAAACCTCTGGCGATTTTAGCTGCCTCGTCCTATGGTGGGGGCGAGGGAAAAGTCCGGGGTGCGATCGAGTTTGCCCCCGATTTGACAATGGTGGGCGATAATTTGGGCAGCCACATTCTCCTGGTTGACGATTTGGTGGATTCGGGAATTAGTTTGCAGCAAGGTATCGCTTGGCTGAAGAACCGCTACGGCGAGGATATTCAGGAAATTCGGACTGCTGTACTCTGGTACAAGGCTTGTTCTGTTGCAAAGCCGGATTATTATGTAGATTATTTGGCTGACAATCCTTGGATTCACCAACCTTTTGAAATGTACGAAAAGATGAGTGCTGCTGATTTTGCGGCGAAAGTCAAAAATTAGTAAAACCAGCCCCTAGAGCGTGTTTTCTTGCCTCTTCTGTAGGTTGGGTTAAGCGTAGCGAACCCTCCGTTTCACTTCGCCCAACAAATCTACGAAAAATGTTGGGCGGAGTGAAACGGAGGGTTCGTTCCTCAACCCAACCTACAGAAGAGGCAATTCTGGGGAGAGAAAACCTGCCCCTAGGAGTCTTTGATTTGTAGTTGCTCTTTAGCCCAAGCTCGAAATGCTCTGATTGTCGGGCTTGGGCCTTGGGTGTTGGCGCGATCGACATATTCGGGAATTACATCAATAATGGGAAAGTCAGGGAAATTTTGGCTAGTATCGGACTCAGTATATTTTCCCTCTTGAAGCAGATAGATTTTCAGGGTTCGCCCGTCATATCTCCAAAGTTCCGGCACTTTCAAAGCTTGATAGCTGTTTAAAGCGGTTTGTGAAGAGTTGTCAATCTCGATCGCTAAATCGGGTGGCGGGTCTACTGTTAAATCTAGCCGATCTTTGCCTCTGACAGCAGCTTCATTTTGAATGTAGAAACAGTCATCAGGTTCTAGGCCGATCAGCATTTCTTTACTTTTGAACGTAGTGGAACCTAAAACTTCACAATCAATATTAAGCTCTTCCAGCATTAACTTAACGAAGTCGCCAATCAATGACTTAGCTTTTTCATGTTTGGGTAGTGGCATTCTGATTTCCAGTGTTTCTTTGTAATAAGTAAGTCGAATTGCGTAACCTTCTCCTAACTCGTCTAGGATAGATTCGTACATTTCCCAGCTAACGTTTTGTAACTGCACTTTATTGCCGGGGGGGACAATTAGTTGATTCAGTTCAAATACTATTGATTTGGTTTCAGTTTGCATAGGTTGCTTCTAGGAATGGGACTTATAGCTCTATTTTATCAAGGGATTGAAGAATGAGATGGCAAAACTTTGATTTGGTTTTAACTGATATTTTGCACTTTTTGGCATAGTCCGCCAGGAGTTAAAAACCCCTGTCTCATAGCTAAAGTCCTCTGAAAGAGGACTGGATATTGATCCAGGTTGGGCAGTCGGTTTCAACTGAGATATTGTAGTATTGTCAGGAACAGGCAAGATGCCTGTTACACAAGAAATTCATTCTTTGTGGAACGGGCATCTTGCCCGTTCATAAAAGCCTTATTGAAAATGGTGCAATATCTCAGTTACAACCAAATTTAGCTATAGCAATCCTCGCATCAGTCGCAAAATCGAGCGAGACCAGAATCCTTGCAGTGCGAGCCAGAAAGCTCGCGTATAATGCAAGCAAATCATTTAGGATTGCTATATGAGACGGGGAATTCCCCGGCGGGCTTGTGGGTAAGTGCAAGTCTGCTGATACAATTAGCGAACCGAAAGAATGCGATCGCCCAATTCCACACTCTCTGCCAAAACTTCCTGTCTCGCCCACCGATCCGCCGCCAAAATATCATCTAAAGCCGGACTTTTACAGTTATCAGCTTGATGTTTGTCGCACGCCTTCTCAATCAACTTCGGAATATCCAAAAACTGAATTTTCTCCTCCAAAAATAGCGCTACAGCCTGTTCGTTTGCCGCATTCAGCACCGCAGGCATCGAACCGCCCGCACGTCCAGCCGCATAAGCCAACTGCATACAAGGATACTTTTCGTGGTCGGGTTCTCGGAAAGTCAAATCCCCAGCTTTTACCAAATCCAGCCGTTCCCAATCTGTATGAATTCGCTCCGGCCAAGACAAAGCGTAAAGCAGCGGCAATCGCATATCCGGCCAGCCCAATTGCGCCAAGACAGACGTATCTTGCAGCTCAATTAACGAGTGAATTATGCTCTGGGGATGGATGACAATATCAATGTCGTCATAATCCATCCCGAACAAGTAATGAGCCTCAATTACTTCTAATCCTTTATTCATCAAAGTAGCAGAATCAATTGTGATTTTCTGCCCCATCGACCAATTCGGATGTTTCAAAGCATCGGCTACTGTTACTCCTGCTAATTTGTCGATCGGCAAATCTCGAAAAGAACCCCCCGAAGCTGTGAGAATAATTCGCCGCAACCCGCCAACCCGAACACCTTGGAGGCACTGAAAAATAGCCGAATGTTCCGAGTCAGCAGGCAATATTTTAACGCCGTATTTTTCGATGAGGGGGTTGACAACGGGGCCCCCTGCGATTAATGTTTCTTTATTGGCTAAGGCGATATCTTTACCTGCTTTGATAGCCGCAATTGTTGGCAGCAAACCGGCACAGCCAACTATGCCGGTGACGACGGCTTGAGCGTCGCCGTATTTGGCAACTTCAACAACGCCTGACTCGCCAACAAGTAAAATAGGTTGAGGATCGATGTCTGCGATCGCCTCCTTCAATTCCTGTAATTGATCTTCGTCGCAAATCGCCACAATTTCCGGTCGAAACTGGCGAATTTGCTGGGCCAGCAACGTTACATTCCGTCCGGCGGTTAACCCGACAATCCGAAATTGATCGGGGTATTGAGCTACAATATCCAGAGTCTGAGTGCCGATGGAGCCTGTGGAGCCGAGAAGAGTTATTGCTTTCACAACTTTTTAATGTTTTGTGGATTATTCTAATATTACGATTGCGGGGATAAAAATTAGTGGTTAACTATTGCGTGGAAAGCACCTTCGATGGAATCATATTTTGAGTGACCACCTAGTGCCAGATTTCATGCAGAATAGGGAAAATTTTGCTGATTCCAGTGAGGACATCAGTGTCTCGATCGCGGAAAATATAGAGGAAAGCCGATCGCAGCTACCGTCGAGTTTGGTTTGGGCGATCGCTACTGCTGCGGCAATCTTCTTTTTGTTTAGCAGTTTACGGCACGGTTTATTCCAATCCACTGCTTTCGATTTGGGAATTTTTGACCAAGCAATTTACTTGATCGGCCAAAACCAAACGCCTTTTTCTTCTTTAATGGGGATTCATATTTTGGGCGATCATGCAGCGGTAATCTATTATCCGCTAGCTTTGCTGTACAAAATCTACCCGGATGTGCATTGGCTGCTGTTGGTACAAGCAGTTGCTTTATCCCTGGGGGCTTGGCCTAGCTGGAGTTTAGCGCGTTTGGCCGGTTTGAATCAAGAACAATCCCGTGCGATCGCATTGATTTATTTGCTTTATCCCGTGGTATTTAACATCAATTTATTTGATTTTCACCCGGAAGTAATCGCTTTACCCGCACTTTTGGCAGCAATTTTGGCGGCGCGTTTAAATAAAATTGTGTGGTTTTGTACCGCTATTTTGTTAGTTTTGAGTTGCAAAGCGGTTTTGTCCCTAACAGTTGCTGCTATGGGTTTCTGGCTGTTTTTTTGCGAGAAAAAGCAACGGTGCGGGGCGATCGCACTTTTGCTCGGTGCAGCTTGGTTTTTGATTGCTTCCCAGAAAATCATCCCCTTCTTTAGCGGCAGCGAAGTAGCTGGAGTCGGGCGCTACAGCTATTTAGGCAAATCCGTACTAGAAATTGCCATCAATCTCATCTTAAAACCACAGTTAGTATTAGGAAAAATCCTTTCCTTCGATACATTCAAATATTTATTTATCCTCACCTTACCTGTGATTTGGCTGCTGTTTCCATTCTCCCGCAAAATAGGGCTGCGATATTTAACAGCGCTAATTCCTGCCATCCCTACCCTGCTCATCAATATCCTCTCTGACTTGCCATTTCAACGCAGCTTAGCCTATCAGTATTCAGTGCCTGTAATTCCATTCTTATTTTTAGCCGTTATCGCCAAAGAAGAAACAAGGAACAGAGAAGAAATAAAAGGCAACAAAGAAGAATATCAAGCAAATCAGCAACTATTTTTAACACGAGTCAATCTGCCACAATTTAAAAACTTCCGAATTTCTCAACTCTGGCGCGGAATTCAATTGCCGAGACTCATGATAATTTGGTCGTTAATAATTTTCCTGTTTCTGGGTGAATATAAAGATTTTTATCTGTACTTAAATAGACTAGATACCTGGCAAGCTACACGCGAAGCAGTCGCACAAGTTCAACCCCAAAGCAGTATTTTAACAGACAATAGACTTGCGCCTCACTTTGCCCACCGCCCAATAGTAAAATTGCTTTCACAAATTTCGCCCCAAACAAATTTAGTTGAATTTCAATACATATTATTAAACCTGCGCCATCCGTGGCCAGATACTGAAAAAAATGGTTATACCTTAGCAAATCAACTAAAAAACTCTCCAGATTTTAAATTAACTTATCAAAAAAACGAAGTTCTGCTATTTAAACGCATCGCTGATTAACCCATAAAATGCTAACTTTAAAATCCCTCAAATCCCATCCAGTATTTTTAATGATTGTCGTGACAACGATAGTCTTATTTGCCGCCAGCAGCGCGCGGCACGCTTTGTTTCATTCAACTGCATTCGATTTAGCAATTTTTGACCAAGCAATTTATTTAATATCTCAAAATCAAACCCCATTTTCCTCTTTAATGGCAATCAACATTTTGGGCGATCACGCAGCCTTTATTTTCTACCCGCTAGCTTTACTTTACAAAATATATCCCGATGTTCATTGGCTTTTATTAGTGCAAGCTGTTGCCCTAGCGTTAGGTGCTTTGCCTAGTTGGAGTTTAGCGCGTCAAGCGGGATTAAACGAACCAAAAGCAATTGCAGTTGCAGCAGTCTATCTGATTTATCCCGCAGTATTTAATGTCAATCTTTTTGACTTCCACCCCGAAGTAATAGCTTTGCCCGCAATTTTAGCAGCCATTTTAGCAGCTAGACTCGATAAAATATTGTGGTTTTGTGCAGCCATTGTATTGATTTTAAGCTGCAAAGCTGTGCTATCTTTGACAGTTTTGATGATGGGATTCTGGCTGTTTTTATTTGACAAAAAGCGCAATTACGGACTCATTGCTATATTTCTCGGTGCCGCTTGGTTTTTGATAGCAACTCAAACCATTATACCCTACTTTAATCAGGGCAAGCAACACGCAGGTGTGGGGCGATATCATTATTTGGGCAACTCAGTTTTTGAAATTGCGATTAACTTAATTTTGAAACCTCATCTAGTAGGAAGCCGGATTTTTTCGGCAGATACTTTGGAATATTTGATTTTGTTATTTTTGCCTGCAATTTGGTGGCTTTCCCCGCGACATCTCGCGCCGTTAATTGGTGCTTTACCCATGCTAGTGATGAATATTCTGTCGGATATTGAGGCTCAACGAGATTTGATCCACCAGTATTCTGTGCCAATATTTCCATTTCTGTTAACTGCCGTAATTTCTACCCTAGCAGACAGACAAACCAGAGGCTTGAACTTTTGGAAAAACGCAACTAATTATCTCTGGAATCGTCGCGGCTGGATTCACAAAATTTGGCATCGCATTTCTCTTCAACATATCTGGAATCACCGCATTTGGCTGCACCGCGGTTCGAGATGGGGAAGATCGCTATTCGCCAATTCTTTATTGTCAAAGTTGTTGATTTTGTGGTCGATCTTAACCTTTTTAGTTTTGGCTAAGTACGGCTATTTTTGGACTGTTTATTTAGACTCGATGGATACTTGGCAAGCAACGCGACAGGCGATTAATCTCGTGCAAACTCAAGGCAATGTTTTAACAGATAATTCCCTAGCAACTCATCTCGCTCACCGTTCAACAATTAAATTGCTGCATCAAGTTGCCAACGGACAAAGTTTGAATGAATTTGAGTACATACTGCTAAATTTGCGCCATCCTTGGCACGATACGGCGGATACTGCTGCGAGTATAGGTGCTCAACTTAAAAAATCTCCTTTGTTTCAAATAAGTTATCAGCAAGATGATGTTTTTTTGTTTGAAAAAATCCGCAATTAGTATGATAATAAGTCATATAAAGTCCGGTGAATCAACCGCAATTTCTGTAGGGCTGGTTCACCAATGTCTTTCAAAAAAGCCCATCAATTTAGTAAACCCGCCCCGGCAAAGACTGTGAGCAATTTTAAACATCTAAAATATCATCCTGTAATTTGGTCGATCGCCCTCGTATCCCTAATATTTTTCCTTTGCAGCAGTATACGGCACGCTTTGTTTGAATCCAACGCTTTTGAACTAGGAATTTACGACCAAGTAGCGTATCTAATCAGTCAGGGACAAACGCCATTTTCCTCATTTCTAGAAATTCACCACATGGGAAATCATGCTGCTGGGGTGATGTATCCTGTGGCTTTGCTTTACAAAATATATCCCGACGTTCATTGGCTGTTGTTAGTGCAAGCTGTTTCCCTAGCTTTAGGTGCTTGGCCAGTTTGGAGTTTGGCGCGTCAAGCCGGATTAAATAATAGCATATCTCGGGCGATCGCCTGTATTTACCTCCTCTATCCATTAGTATTTAATGTCAATCTCTTCGACTTCCACCCAGAAGTAATTGCTTTACCAGCACTGCTAGCAGCAATCTTAGCCGCAAGACTCAATAAAACCTTGTGGTTTTGTGCTGCTATTGTATTAGTTTTGAGCTGCAAAGCCGTGCTATCTCTAACTGTGGCTGCGATGGGATTGTGGCTGTTGTGTTTTGACAAAAAACGCAATTGTGGGCTGATAGCTCTATTTCTCGGCGCGGGTTGGTTTTTGATAGCTACTCAGGCAGTTATACCGTATTTCAATCAGGGAAGAGAACACGCTGGAATCGCGCGCTATGGATATTTGGGTCATTCAGTTTTAGAAATTGCTGTTAATTTAATATTGAAACCTAATCTAGTTTTAGGGCGTTTGTTTTCTTTGGATACTTTTGAATATTTAGCGTTATTGGTATTGCCTGTAATTTGGTGGCTTTCGCCACGTCACTTGTCACCTTTAATTAGTGCTGTGCCGATGTTGGCGATGAATATTCTTTCCGATATCCCCGCTCAGCGAGATTTGATTCATCAATATTCTATTCCAATATTGCCATTTTTATTGGTTGCCGTAATTTCCAGTTTAGCAGCTAGTAATCAGGAAAAAGGAAAGACTATATTTGATACATTGCCAATTTCTAATTATCCATTGCCTAGAGTCATTGTAATTTGGTCGGTGATTGGTTTCTTAGCTTTAGCAAAATACGGCTATTTTTGGACTATTTATTTGGATTCGCTCGCCAGTTTGCCAGCTACCAGAGAGGCAATTTCTCTTGTGGAAACCAAAGGCAGTGTTTTAACAACTTCTCACATTGCTCCGCACTTAACGCACCGCCCTGTAGTAAAATTAACTCAGGCTCACGCGCCGCCGACAAATCTCGCAGAATTTGAGTATGTATTGCTGAATTTGCGCTATCCCGGCTGGATGAGCGATCGAGAATTTGTTAAAAACTTAGTAACTAAACTACAAAACACCCCTCAATTTCAACTCAAATATCAGCGAGACGACATATATCTATTTACCCAAAATCCTCACAAATAAATCAGGTTTTCCTCCTGCGCGCCCTTTGCGCCTTCGCGGTTCGTAAAACAAATCTCATTCAGTCCTGGACGCACGCTAACCAGGACTGTGTAAAAAACTTTTTCTATAACTGGCAAAGGGAAATGATTGCCTTTGCTACGAAACCTTGTAGGAGTAACAAAACTAAGAAAGTCCTGTTACGTACCAGCGATAAATTCGATCGCCCAAAAGCTGAAATTCTTTGCCGCCGATTCGCAAATCACCTTCCAATCCCGAAATAGTAAAGGCTTTTTCTGATTGTTCATCGTGCAGAAGTTGCGATAAATCCGGGTCAGTTTGGTGTACTTGACCTAAAAACCAAGCGTGCAAACCCATAGCATATTGCGCGTACAGATAGCTAGCAGCGCGGGGAGTCAATTCAAACACTAATCCGACTAACTCCGCCTCAGCGGGCCAAATCAGCCCAGAGAAAGGAGATTGTCGATCGCGGGTGCGGTTTGGGGAAGTTGCCATCAGATGCCGTGCCTATAGCCGTCACAGAAAGAGCGCCGTGCTATTTTATCCCGCCAAGGGGATGATTTTTGAGGGCGATCGATTGCCCAAATCTTTGGGCTGCTCCAAAAACCGGGTCTGCAGCCAGTTTCCCGCACCCTCCGGGATAGAGAAAAACCACTAAAAAAGCGACAACCTAAAACTAAATCTTTGTCAAGGTTTTTCTCCTTGTAAGTAAACAGAAATATACAAGTGTTTAAAATCACATTCTGCGCTACAATTATCAAAAGCTCGTAGCATCCTCAACTCCGATCCTAAACTATGAACACAACAGAAAAATCTAAACTCTCCAACGAAAAAACTTTGGAGGCGATGAAGAATTTCTCCGAAACCTACGCCAAGCGCACCGGAACTTACTTTTGTTCCGAGCCTTCCGTCACTGCTGTCGTGATAGAAGGACTAGCAAAACACAAGGATGAACTAGGCGCTCCCTTATGCCCTTGTCGCCATTACGAAGATAAAGAAGCCGAAGTAAAAGCCGCCTACTGGAACTGTCCCTGCATTCCCATGCGCGAGCGCAAAGAGTGTCACTGTATGTTATTTCTGACGCCAGATAACGATTTCGCTGGAACTAATCAGGAAATTGCAATGGATCAGATTAAAGCTGTCAGAGACACTATGTAATCGGTTAAGTAGGCGGTCGTGAAATGGCAGCAGTTTGGAAAACAGGTCGTTATTTTTCCTCTTTTTAAGACTTAGCTATTTAAAAAAACCGATCGCCGCCTACTCAAACACACACCCTCAATCGAAAATCCCCAATCTCCAATCGAATGACAGAGGAAATCCCGCTCGAATTTTGGCAAGGTATCGAACAGTTTAACAGCCAAGAATTTTACGCTTGTCACGATACTTTAGAGGCTTTGTGGATGGAAGCTGGCGAGCCGGAAAAAAGGTTTTATCAGGGAATATTGCAAATTGCAGTCGCGCTTTATCACTTAGGAAATCAAAACTGGCGCGGGGCAGTAATCTTGCTGGGAGAAGGAATAAATCGGCTCAGTTATTATCAGCCGAGTTATGCCGGAATTGCGGTTGAAGACTTGCTCGGACAAAGTGCTAAACTTTTGAACACTTTGCAACAAGCTGGCCCGGAAGAAGTAGCTAAATTTGTACCGTTGTTCGCAGGTACAGAAGTTGCAGGCTTGCAATTGCCGCGAATTATCAAAGTACCAAAAAGTTAAATTAAGGTTAAATAAATGTTTGTATTAGGGTGTGCAGCAGACTTTGCCTCTACACAGAGGAGGGATCGCTTTCTTGCCCGCTCTACAAGCAGATTGATTTGCTGTGGAACGAGCATCTTGCCGGTTCCCGGTAAAGACAGTTCCAGCCACTCAGCAAAACAGCCAATAAAATTCGCTGCAGTCTTGCTAGGATAATTGGTTGAGACTCTCGGGTCAATCGATCGACAAGTCCGAAAGTCTTTCCAGCCGTTAAAATAAAATATCTAACTGATAAGCTGTTGTGGATCTAATCTCCATCCAGAAAAATGTCCCGGTTGCCGTGTCCGCCGTACTTCACTCAGTCTCAACAGGCAAGTTAAATGCTCCCGGTTGCCGATCTGTCAGTGTCATAACTGGAGGTAATGCCCTTCAGCAGTTTTACAAATTTTGAGGCTTGCAAGCTATGATGCCCTCCGCTAAACTACTCAATTCCCGAATATTCAAAGGATTATCGCTGCTGTTGCCCCTGACTCTGGCAGGCGCGATCGCCTCTCCCACCTACCCGCAAGCCGGGCCGCCGCGCACTCTCAGCGTGCGATCGGACATTCAAGAAGCCGACTCCAAAACCGGCATCGTGACAGCCCGCGGCAACGTCCAAATCAACTATCCAGCCCGCCAAATACAAGCAACTGCGGCTCAAGCTCAATATTTCAGCCGCGAGCGCCGGATCATTCTCAGCGGAGATGTTTACGTATTGCAGCAGGGCAACAGCCTGCGCGGCGAAACCATAACATACTTAATCGACGAAGGGCGGTTTATTGCCCTGCCAGACAACCCAGGACAGGTAGAATCGGTCTATCTGGTTGCCCCGGAACAAGATGCAGCAGCCCAAAATTCAGTTGGCCCCAAACCAGCCCCGGTTAATCCCAATCCCGGTGTTAAACCGCCTGCAAGTCGAACAGCTCCCAAGTAAAAGCCGCTGGTAGCAGCGAAATTTCGCATCGGCAGAAACATACTACTTGGGATAGATGCGAAGTTTCGTATTGAATAAGTAAAAAGCTGGAGATTGTAAAATATCAACTTAAAACTCGATCGCACAAAGCCGCAGTCTGAAATTTAGCTTGTAGAGGTTGCCGGGAGCGAAAATGAAAATTGTACTCGAAAATATTCACAAATCCTACGGAAAACGCAATGTAGTCAGTCGCGTCAACCTGTCGGTAGCCCAAGGAGAAATCGTAGGACTGCTCGGCCCCAACGGTGCCGGTAAAACCACAACATTTTACATAGCAACCGGATTAGAAAAACCCAATCAAGGGACTGTTTGGCTCAACGATTTAGACATCACTAAATTGCCGATGCACCAGCGAGCGCATTTGGGAATTGGCTATCTCGCTCAAGAAGCAAGCATTTTCCGCAACATGAGCGTGCGCGACAACATTTTGTTAGTCCTAGAACAAACTCAAGTGCCGCGCTGGGAATGGCGCGAGCGAGTCGATTTCCTGTTGCAAGAATTTCGCTTAGAAAAAATAGCATCCAGTTTGGGAATTCAAATCTCGGGGGGAGAAAGGCGGCGGACTGAACTGGCCAGAGCATTAGCCGCTGGGCGAGACGGGCCGATGTTCCTATTATTAGACGAACCGTTTGCAGGCGTCGATCCGATCGCCGTAGACGAAATTCAAACCATTATTGCTAAACTGCGCGATCGTAAAATCGGCATCCTGATCACCGATCACAACGTCCGAGAAACCCTCGAAATTACCGATCGAGCCTACATCATGCGAGACGGCCAAATTTTAGCCTCCGGGGCTGAAGAAGAACTCTACAGCAACCCTTTAGTGCGGCAGTATTACTTGGGCGACAGCTTCGTGCGATAGTCTTTTGAAAACATTCCACATTCTGCATAATTTTAGATTTTAGATTGAGGAGCAATCTGCGAGAACGCGCAACTATGAAAATAGCAATATCCAAATCTTTCAATCCCATCAACTGGCTGCCGAGAATTTCTGTAATGGACTGGTACATTACCAAAGAACTAATCGGCCCATTTCTGTTTGGCGTCGGACTCTTTACATCCGTCGCCGTCACAGTTGGAGCCTTATTTGAATTAGTCCGCAGAGTCACAGAATCCGGCCTCCCCTACGGCGCCGCCATAGAAATTTTTCTGCTGCAAATTCCCTACTTCGTAGTATTGGCTTTCCCGATGTCAATGCTGCTAGCAACGTTAATGGCATACAGCCGAATGTCCAGCGACAGCGAACTCATCGCCCTCCGCAGTTGCGGAGTTAGCGTTTACCGATTAATACTGCCCGCAGTGATTATGAGTTTAATTGTTGCCGGCTTCACCTTTGCTTTGCAAGAGTTAGTCGTACCCGCCGCCAGCTACAGAGCTACTCTGACTTTAGACAGAGCCCTAAAGCGAGAAAAACCGACATTTCAGGATAGAAATATTATTTACACAGAATTTAGCAAACCACAAAAAGGCGGCGACGAAACCCTAGCCCGCTTTTTTTATGCAGAACAGTTTGACGGCAAGCGAATGAAAGGTTTAACAATTATCGATCGCTCCACCCCAGGCCTCAATCAAATTGTTTCTTCAGAATCAGCTACTTGGAATCCCTCAGAAAACACCTGGGATTTTTTCAACGGAACCGCTTATCTAGTCGCTCCTGACGGCTCTTACCGCAATATAGTTAGGTTTCAACACCAGCAGTTGCAACTCCCCCGCACGCCCTTAGATTTAGCTGCTAGAGTGCGGGATTTCAAGGAAATGAACATTGCCCAAGCTTTAGAGCGTTTGGATATCATTAAAAACAGCGGCGACGAACCGCAAATTCGCAAACTAAAAGTGCGAATTCAAGAAAAATATGCTTTTCCTTTCGTGTGCATGGTATTTGGTTTAGCGGGAGCCGCTTTGGGAACTCAACCGCGCCGCTCGGGCAGGGGTACGAGTTTTGGTATTAGCGTGGTTGTGATTTTCACTTACTATGTATTTTCTTTCATCACCAGTTCTATGGGCGTGAAAGCTGTTTTGACTCCGATTCTGTCGGCTTGGCTGCCGATCGGGTTTGGCTTGGGAATCGGGGGATTGTTATTGGTAAGAGCCGCGTCGCGCTAGTGAATTAACAGATATTAGTCTGAGTCTTCTAAGTCTTCTGACTTCTCAGATTCCTCTGAATTCTCTAATTCCACAATATCTTTCACTCACCGCATACTCTTTGGCTAAAGTGGCAAAGGGGAAGGGGAACGCCAGATAAACTGCATCCGCAAAACACGGCCAGCGGTCTCTAAAATTGTGGACGAAACAAGCTAATTTGCTGCCCTCAGTTCCTGGGAATGAACGACGGCAATCTCTAAAGGTTTGGGATTTCCAGCTTGTCTGCTGCTACGATCGAGTCGAGACTGTAACTGACTTAATAACTCACATTCCGCACCCCCAACTGGCACGCTGCTTGAGGGGGTAAAAGTGAATCAGGAGAGATAATAGTCAGTAAAAACACCAAAAAATCTGTGCAACTAAGCATCACCCAGTTAGGAATTCCTAAAAATTCACGTTCGGGCGTCAATTAAAGATTCTTAATCTATAAGTTTTTGCGGCATTTAAATTGTCTGTCAAAAAACAATCAAACAATGAGTGGGGTGTCCCGCCCGCCTCTAATATACAATTTAAATGCGCGACAGCTTAACATATTTTTGATATAGGCTAGCGTATAACAACACAGGCTGCCTATCTTTTTTTAGCACAACGCTGCTCAATCTTTACCCCGTATGGGTTTGGGGCGGGTTGTCACCCCCAGAGATTTACACAAAACTTAGCCGGCTTTAGCCGGCTGTGAGATTTTTACAGCAGTAATGCTGCTTCAAGTTAATTATTAGCCTTATCGGCTAAATCTAAAAGCAAAAATAAACGCAATTTACCCGCACGTCACAGCCAGTGGGCTGCCTTTCGCCCAATCTTCACAGCCTGATCCTCACTCTGGATGTTAAATTTTACCTGCCTGCTCAAAGTTAATTTCAATTCCTTGACTTTTGAATGCCAAAGTGAGAAATTAACATCGCCGACGAGCAGTCGCACTTCTACATTTTGCTAATGGCTCTCAATGGAAAATCAACTGCTGAAAAAAAACTAGAGGTTCCAAGTTTGACACTTTTTGCATAAAGTATGCCGTCTGCTCGGGCCCACTTCGATCGACTGAGCGCTAAACAGAGCATCTGAAGGCACCCTGGAAGCACCCTTGTCTGTTAACTTGCCATCGCTGTGCAAGGCGTGAACCCTCTCAA
Source organism: Microcoleus sp. N3A4 (assembly GCF_036701805.1). Taxonomy (NCBI): domain Bacteria; kingdom Bacillati; phylum Cyanobacteriota; class Cyanophyceae; order Oscillatoriales; family Microcoleaceae; genus Microcoleus; species Microcoleus sp. N3A4. The sequence continues at coordinate 45,094 of NZ_JAUBRJ010000002.1, read as the reverse complement.
CAAAGTTGCTGGGGATTCGCTCGCTTCGCACGCAAGCAGGGACTTTCGCTGTCGCCTTCCTCGGAACCGTGCAATCGCTAAACTCGCTGCGCCGTCGTTAAAGTAGCTTCCGAAGGTTGGATTTGATACTTTACGAGATTAGCCAGTTCTTGTAACTGACTAATAGCTTCTGCACCTTCAAGTTTCATCAGTTCGCGGTCGTCCCGCATCTCAGTCCAAGTGATACCGTAATCTGACACTAAAAATCGAATCAGATGGTTGTCCGTCAAACTGACCATAAATGAGGCACTGTTCATCTGACCGCCGCAAGTGTAGCAGGATGCCAGATAACCCCGATGCTCTAGCACGATCGCTAAAGCTTGGAGGTTCATTACCAAATCTTGGACGAATTTACGGTGTTGTTCTGCAAGTCTCAGAAACACGTTCTCCTCCTATCACCACACCGTGTGTTTTACATCCCATTTAAGAATTTCTTAATAACTGGGTATTTATTTAGGTGCTGGTTCAGTATACGTTTAGTATGCTCAAAAAAAATCGGATTAGCGACCTCTTCAGCCTACCTATACTAGATTAACCGAGTTGCGCTAGAAACTAAGTATCAGCAGCGACATTCAGCCAAAACACGCTCTCGCTGAGGACTCCAGCCCGAGCATTCGCCTGCTGTCACGGGTGATTCAGCCGTCGGCAGCCCAAAGATACAAATAACTAATGACAGCCATCAAATTAGTTAAGTATAAGAGTTCAATCCCCCTGGGGATACTCGTCCCAAAGCGTCGTAGTCTGCCGCAAGCTCCGAAAATCGCCATTCCCCAAAATCAAGTGATCCAGTAGCGGAATCGACAAAAACTGCGCTCCCGCCAGCAACTGCCGCGTCAAAGCAATATCCTCCGGGCTCGGCTCCACTATTCCCGAGGGGTGATTGTGCGAGATAATCGCCCGCGTCGCCCCTTGGCGGATCACCTCCCGAAATATATCCCTCGGGTGAGCCAAAGTTTCCGTGGCTGTGCCGATCGTAATTACCTGAGTACCCAGCAGCCGATTTTTCACATCCAGCAGCACCACAGCAAAACGTTCCTGAGACTGCCACATCAAATCCTGACTCAGAGCATCCGCCGCCGCTTGCGGAGAGTCAACCACAGCCATTTCCGGCGGCCGCGACTGAAACACCCGCTTCCCCAACTCCACAGCAGCCAAAATCGAAGTCGCCTTAGCAGGGCCAATCCCGTGAATCTGCGTCAACTCCTGAACGCTAATACTGCGTAGCACAGCCAGAGGATCGCGGGAATGCAAACTCAACTGATTTAAAATATACTGTCCGAGCCCGACGGCCGAAAGTTTGCCTTGTCCCTGTCCGGTACCCAGCAGAATCGCAATCAATTCCGCAGTCGCCAAACTTTTGGGGCCACCCGCCATCAGCCGCTCCCGCGGCCGTTCACTCGTTGGCAAATCCACAATTCTCAAGCTGTAAGTCATAGCTGCACCGGCACCGCAAGCTCAACAATTACACAATTTTAGCCGATCGATTTGGGTTCTTAAAATCAGTACGATCACCGAAAAAAGCCAAAGCATTAACCGAGGTTTTTGGCAGATCAAATCTAACGCAACGTTTCACAAGCGATCGAGTCTTTATCTCGATCGAGCTTAAACGGATCGCCCGGATATGCCTCTAACACTTGTTGCGCTTGGGCTTGAGTCGCAAAGTCAGAACAGTTGCAATCCGAGTTAACGCAACTCGGAAAATCGGCACTTTTAACCTTGGGTTTAGAAGACTCGTAAATAACTTTCTTGGTATCTTCCTTTGGCTGCTGTGGTGCATCAAGAGCAATCTCTGCGGTTCGTTCAACAGATTTGACTGAAGATGGCAATTTGCGATCGGGCTCTGGTTTGGCAAGTGCAGGTACCTCCGCAGAAATTGCAGGTTTCGGTGTTGGTGTCGGCGTTTTCACAGTCTCCGGCTTCAGTGTCGGCGCTGCCGAAAGCGGTGACGGCTTAGCGGTTTGAGATGATACTAGCGGATCGCTTGGGGCCGGAAGCGCCACTGAAACTTCCTGAGACGGAGGGGGTGCGGTGACGCCAACAAGTACAAACGAAGCCGCCATCAACCCGCCGTACATCGCGGCCGATCGCTTGCGGGTTGGTGCGGCCACCCATTTCGGATTAACAATGCCCAGAAAGAAGGCAGGGATCGACAATAAAAAGCTTAAAACGAAAAAATTAGACATAGCGACCTTTACCAGTAAAAATATAGAAGTAGTTCAGGACGCAGAAACCGGGTTTTTTTTACCAAAATACGAGGTGAAGCACGAAGGATATCTGTTTAAAAAACCCGATTTCTTTAATCCCTGTGCGTAAGTCCTGAGAAGTTAACTTCCTTCTTTATCGGTAGACCCAATCCCAAATCCCTATGATTTACAAAGTAAATAGAACGCTGGATATCCTACGCGGGTGAAACCCGGCTGATGAGTGTATTTCTCGGGTAGTGATAAATATGTAGTGATTAGATATTCATTGGCTCAAAACATAGTTGTAATGATGGATAAAATACCAAATAGCACCAATATGGTTTTCTAACTTTTTAGAAAATGAAAGAGTCTTTCTTACTAGACGACAAACACGTTGGCGCAATGTATTATTAAATCTTTCAATGTGATTAGTTTTTCCACTGTCTTTACCAACTGGCTGATGACGTAGCGAAGGAAAAATACAAGCATATGCCGCCCAAAAATCTGTATAGCAAACAGCACATTGTCTATATACAGGAGGTAGAGAATTCCATAATTGTTTGGCTCCTTCTTCGCTACGATCGCCAATATAAACACCAATAATTTCTCTGGTCTCTCTATCCATTGCGGCGCCACACCCATTGCTTGTTTTCTTTACAATCTACAAATGACCACAGTTCATCACATTCAACATTCAATCTGACTTTTTTTTTAGGTTTAACCTTTACTGTGCGCTCGATTGAGGCATATTTATTATTTACGTAATCCTGTAACCATTTTTGAGAAACACCCGTGCTTCTAGCTATACCAGCCAACGAAATCTTCTCCAAAAGAAGTCGATCGATTAAATATGATTGTTTGTGAGCTAATTACTTTGTTTGTCGGATTTTCTACAAATTGGCGGCCGCAACTTTGACATTTGTATTTGGGTTTTTTATTATGAATTCTACCATTTTTAACTATGTGATTTGAACCACAATCAGGGCAGTCTGGTCGTAAAAATAGCATATTACATGACTAAACTAATGTTGGCAGGTATCAAGGATTCCAGCAATAGTTACTTATGATAGCATAAGTGTAACTAAATCTACATTCGAGCGCGTAAAAAAAAATATTAAAATCACAAAATTTGATTGTGTTATTTATAAAATTATCCTATGTATTCAATTACTGTAATTAAACTTCACTACATATTTATTACTACCTATTTCTCGTTACTAAACCCGCGACTTTTTCCTACAGTTCGCGATCGCACTCCGACGCCGAGAAACCGGGGTTTTTAATTGCAGTAAATGAAGAGAACCAAGTATTTTCCTTAAAAAACTAGGTTTCTCGCCCCAACCGGGCGTAAGTCCTGGTAAAATTTCTTGTAACGCTGCCATAAAAGTGATATGCATACCCAGCTACGTTCAGCGCAAAAGTGCGCGTACCCTAAATTCTGGCCATTCAGTTGAGGCCAGCAGCCCCGAGGAAACTGGTTGCGGCGGCTTAGATGCTGTAACCCCAAGCAAAACGAACGAAACTGCCATCAACCCGCCGTACAAGGCAGCCGATCGCTTGCGAGTTCCCTGTCCCACCCATTGAGGATTTAGCAGACCCAGACAAAAGGCCGGCGTTGAAAACATGAAAGTTAATACAAACAAGCTGGACATCACGCACCTCCGACTCGCGAACTGCAGCGATTAATTACTTTTATATCCAATTAAAATCTAAAAAATCCGCTTAAAAAAGTTGCTATTTAGGATTTATAACTTTAGGATTATTGCTGTTTATCAAACAAAAATAAAAGTGGTTCAATCTACTACTTTAGGTAGTTGTTAAAAAATACTAGCTTTTTGTAAAGCCAGAAAATCCTGCTTAAAATAGAAACTAAATTCTTCACTCAAAATATGCAAGTCCGTTTTAACGTAGTCCGCCAAAATCAAAATGAGGTTCCCCGGGTTCACGCTTACACCCTAGACGTGGAAGAGAGCAATACCATCCTCGACTGCCTCAACAGCATCAAGTGGGAACACGACGGTACTTTAGCTTTTCGCAAAAATTGCCGCAATACAATTTGCGGCAGTTGTTCTATGCGGATTAACGGTCGATCGGCATTAGCTTGCAAAGAAAATGTGGGCAGCGAACTCGCCAGACTGCAAAAAATAGCCCATTCCAGTTCAGCAGAAAAGCCTGCCGATTCGATTCCCGAAATCACCGTCGCCCCAATGGGAAATATGCCAGTAATTAAAGATTTGGTTGTTGACATGACCAGTTTTTGGGACAACCTAGAAGCGGTTGAACCCTATGTCAGCACCTCCTCGCGAGCAATTCCAGAACGCGAATTTCTGCAAACTCCCGAAGAGCGATCGAAACTCGACCAAACCGGCAACTGCATCCTCTGCGGCGCGTGCTATTCTGAGTGCAACGCCCGCGAAGTCAACCCGGAATTTGTCGGCCCCCACGCCCTCGCCAAAGCTTACCGCACGATCGCCGACTCCCGCGACAGCGAAACCGAAAATCGGCTCGAAAAATACAACGAAGGCACTGCAGGCGTTTGGGGATGCACCCGCTGTTACTACTGCAACTCGGTTTGTCCGATGGAAGTCGCGCCGATGGATCAAATTGGTAAGATTAAACAGGAGATTCTCGATCGCAAAGACGACCAAGCCAGCCGATCGATCCGCCACCGCAAAGTCTTAATCGATCTCGTCAAAGAAGGCGGCTGGATAGACGAGCGCAAGTTTGGCATCGAAGTAGTAGGAAACTACTTCCGCGACGTTAAAGGTTTGCTGAGTCTGGGCCCGTTGGGTTTGAGAATGATCGCTCGCGGCAAGTTCCCGCTGTTTTTTGAGCCTTCAGAAGGTACCGAAACCGTGCGAAATCTGATCGAATCGGTTCAAAGTTTAGAAAAGTCAGCAGATTAGCGATCGGCTGTCATTTTCCTGGTAAATTACAAGTTGTGCGATCGCCAAGCTTCCCAAAAATCATCACTCAAAACTCGAAACTCAAAACTTTTAAATGACTGCGAAAACTCCTCCATCCCCAAAACCGACAACCCCAAATACCCCAAAACAACCAGAACCAGCGTTTGGGTGGAATGCCTATGCAGAACAAATCAACGGCCGATTTGCTATGGTGGGATTCGTGGGACTTTTGCTGCTAGAATTCTTCACCCGCCAGGATTTTTTCACCTGGCTGGGTCTGCGTTAAATTAGTCAAAATCAATTAAAAAGGGAAGCTGAAAAATTATCTATATTTCAGCTTCCGTTTGATTTTTAAGACTTATTTAAAATACAGTTTATCAAATTAGAGGTAGAAGATTATGACTTTTATAGTTGCACGCAAACATACAGCGTATCCCAGGTTTATTAACAGCAGTAGGGACACGGCGAGTGCCTAAGTCCCTACGGGGATTGAGCGATCGGCGGGTGTCCTTCCTCAACGTGGAATCTGCTGTATGAATTTCCAACCCACATTCCGCAGATGTGGGTCGGATTTTTTTATCAGTTGTGAAAACTTGGAAACCAAAGGATTTTGGGTTGAACTTATAAGGTCTTAGCGTTACAGAATCTTGTCAAATTTACCTAAATTAAGTAAGTTGAAATAATTGACTTTTCCTCACATATTTATGTTGCTATTTTATTGCTATCGCTCATCTTTTTAAGCAAGACAACTTATGCCAAGAGCAATTTGTCTTGACTAATTAATGAAAATTATTCACAAATATCTACACCTAGTTATCGATCGCTATTCACTTGAAAACATTAAATAGTATTGACAGCAATACTCTCCTAAATGCCGCAAGATATCTTGACGTTCTTGGGTTAAATTGCTGACCTGCTTCGCTCCATTTATCGTCACTAAATGCACCGCCTGAAACACCTGAAATATCCAGCGCATTGTCGGCCGATCGGTCAATTTCTTTACCTGATTTTTCACTTGCTCATTGGTAGCTGATAATTGTTGTCTCAATTTCCTTTGCGCTAGATTATACACTAACAAACACAGTCCCATTATCATTCCGATTGCTTCAACTCGCTCCGGCTTTTTCACGAATACGCTGGAAGTAAAAAATAACGGATCTTTGATAAATCTAAATCCTCTTTCATTACTTTGCTGCGCTTTGTATTCCGATAATACCTGTTGATTGCTCACTGCTTCAGTCTCTAAGATATTTGTGGCTAATATAAATCTCCCAGCTTTGACTTGTTCCACTTCAATCGCTGAACTTCGGGGTTCTATTTCACCCGTTACTTGATAAACTTTTGTCTGTGTCTGGTTCAATTTGTTGAGCTTACTTTTTGTTGCTTTAACTGATTTTTCTTGGGATTTGATTTCTGTTATTTGGTGATATTTCCATGAGTCTGATAACTTTATTTAGTGCAACTTCCGCATCGGCAATACAAGCAAAGTTTTGCCTGGATAGCCTATGCAGCTTGGTTTTAGCTGATTCTAATTGTTTCTCTACTTGCTGGGTTATTTTTTTAAGGTCTGCTTGCTTTCTGATTTCACTTTCTATCACCAGCCATCTTTGTTTTATGTCGGTATATTCACTCGTTCTGGTTGCTATTTTATAGCCTTTTATTTGAGAGTCTTCCCAGTCACTATCTTCAATGTTGCAGATTTTATTTTGAGCTTCTTTTATGCTTAATGGTACTCTGGTTATCCATTTCATTCCTGCCATTGCTGACAAATTTTCTGCTGTGTATAAGGCACTGTCTGCCACACAGATCCCGTCAAATGTCCACTGATTTTTAAATTCTTTCAATCTCGCAACAAAGACACTTTTATCATCGGCGTTTCCGTCATCTATTTTGAGATACAATGGTACATCTCCATCCCCACTTACGATCGTGTCAATCATAAATTGTTTGAGGTCTGGTCTTTTATCTCTTGAATAGCCGTGAACGATTTTTATGGTTTTCATGGAAGATTCTATATCCTCAGATTCTATCTCAACTTCCTGGCTTTTTCCCTGACAGTTTTTGTATGCTCCTTCTACTGATATTGAACTGCTGTCTAGGTGAACGCTTTTCATTTCTACTTGAAATTTTAGAGCCGCTTTCATGGCAATTGCTGTGAATAATTTTGTCGTTCCAGCTTGATGATATTTGTCTAATGCTCTCCCGATTCTGTCATCATTTAATTGTTCGGGGGTCACTCCTTTTCCAATTAAATGTTCTGTTGCTTTTCCGACAAAAAACCTGTCGAATAGGTAGATTGGGGCACTCAAAAATCCTAGTCCGTTCAAAATCATTGCTTTCATTACTTGTCCTGGACTGATGGTTTCTTTTATTCTTAATCCCACCTTTTTGTTGACTTCTTCTACCAATTCCATTTCATCTATTATCCCTGCTACTATTCCCAAATGGTCTAAATTTACGATATTTATAGCTTCAGATGGCTTTTTCATGATTTTTATGGTTGGTCTACTTGCACAAATTATTATACCTTAAAAAAACCTCAAATGATTGCATAGCAATCATTTGAGGTTTTGACAACTCTGAATCTTTTTGAAATTAAATCCGATCGAATATCTGCGGAATGTGGGTTCCAAAGTCGATCGCAGTTACTGGTAGTGCGATCGTCCTAGAATTATAGGGACACGGCATTGCCGTGTCCTGACTCCGAAGTTTCGTTCAAACTAATTTCCAGTTGTTTCGCGGACAGTCAAACTGTACTTGCCTCTACCTTTTGGAGGCGGATCGTAAGCATTGACAATGACGCGGTAGCGACCGTTCGCAGACAAGGTAACAGTAAGCTCAGAATTGGAATTTTGCTGCGTGGCATCATCATTTTCTGCAAGTAGCTCGCCTTTGGAGTTAAAAATAGCGAGATAAGTATCAAACTCGGTACTTTCTACGGTAACAACCACTTTCTGACCCTGAGTTCCTTCAAAGGTATACTCGTCGTACAAACTGCTGTCCGAGGGCAGTACAGAAGACTTAGCAGGGGTGAGTTCTCCGTTTTGCTCTAAAATGACCTTAGATGAACCCGGATCGGGACTCGGCGAAGGTTGTACAGTTGGACTTTGAGTTGGCGAACTCTGTGGAGATGGAGATGGCGACGGCCTGGGGCTTGCTTGAGCTAAAACAGCCTTGCTCGCAAGGGTCGCATCAAGTGACTTTTGAGGAAATTCTGCTGAAATGAAGGTGGAACTGCTGTTAGCAACTCCACTTGAATTTGAAACTGGCAGAGAGAGAGTCGGTTTGCCAGAAAAAGTAGCTAGTAGAGCAATTGGCGCGATCGCCCAAAATCTAACTTGACGCATGAATTACCTCGATTTGCAACGAAGAAGGAAGGAAGAAGTCAGTAGTCAGTAGTCAGTAGTCAGTAGTCAGTAGTCATGAGTTATTCGTTAGGTGCTACCAATGCCCAATGCCCTGTTTGGCCAATGCCCTGTTTGGCCAATTTTCACCGGACAGTTAGAGCGTAACGACCCCGGCCCGAAGCATCATAAGCATTGACAATTACGCGATAGCGACCCGTAGCGGGCAAAGTAACACTCAGAAACGCATTTTTAGTCGAATCGCTCGCATCGTCATTTTCTGCCACTAATCGGCCGTTAGGGCCAAAGATAGCCACATAGGGATCGAAATCTGTACTTTCGAGGGAAATGGCTACAGACTGACCCGATCGACCTTCAAAAGTATACTCGCGATACAGACTGTTGTCAGACGGCAATACCGGGCCGCCTGCGACTAAAGCGCCTTCTTCTTGCAAAATCGCCCGAGAAGGCTCGGTAGGAGCACTCGCTTTCAGTTCTAACGTATAAGCCCCAGACTGCCTAGCTTCGTAGGAATTTGCCACTAACGTGTAAGTCCCGTCTGCTGGCAGCCTGACTGTAATTCTGGCGTCTTTACTGCCGGCCCCGTCATCGTCTTGCGCGATTTCGCGCTGGTTGGGCCCGAGCAAAATTAAATAAGGGTCAATTTCTTGACTTTTCATTTCTATTGTGATTTGCTGGCCCGCTTTTCCTTCAAAGGAGTAGAGGTCAAAAAAGCTGTTGTCGGTGGGCAGAACGCTAGACTTGTCGGTTAGCAAGCCGCTGACGGCGGGCCCGTTTAACGGAACTTTTTGAGGTGATTTGCTGCCAAAGGGCGATCGGGCTTGAGCCACGCGGGGAGCTCGCCCTTCTCGCACCGCTGTCAGGAAAGCGGGTACTTTGTCTGCTGAAATTGCAAAACCGATACCGATACTGCCACCGCCCCGACCGCGAGTAAAAATAGAAGTATTGACGCCGATTAATTCTCCTGAACTGTTGAGCAGCGGGCCTCCTGAATTGCCGGGATTGATGGCGGCGTCGGTTTGAATTAAGCCCCGAGAAAGGTCGATGCGGCTGACGATTCCGACTGTAAAAGTACCTTGAAATTGACCGAATGGATTGCCGATCGCAAATGCTTGTTGCCCGACTTTCACCGAACCGGGAGGGGCTAAAGGAATTGTGGGCAAATTGTTTTGACCGCGAATCTTAACCACGGCTAAGTCTAGACCTTCTTCGCCGAATCCGACGACATCGCCGACAAGTTTTCTGCCGTCTGACAAAATGATATTGACGGTACCGCCGGCGGACACAACGTGGGCGTTCGTTAAAACCATGCCGTCGGGGCTGATAATTGTGCCGCTGCCGTTAGATTTATCGGTATCGACGGTAACAACGGCCGGACTGGCCTTTTCGTAGACCCGAATATTGGTTTGTTCTTCGACATTTTGGGCGATCGCACCTCGGGAATGCACCGAGTTAAATTCCGTTAAATCTGCCTCCGACCGTCCAAGGGGCGCCGTAACAACCGCAGCAGCGCTGGCTGTTACCCCAACGGTTAAAATTCCCGATACTGCTAAACTTAGAAGTTTTAAATTCATGGCGATCGATTATTATTTAGCGATCGGCAGCTAGGAATTAGGTTTGGTTGCTAACCGCTAACTACCTTCTGTAATTATTTTAGGACTTGCACTGCGGTAGTGACTTTCCTCACGCCGGTTCTCCAATTCGGGAATCTGAGTCAGCAGCAAGATACTTAAAATTAGCTTGTCGTACTGCAGCATCCTCATTGCCGTAGAAAAAAGACAGCAAAGCAAAACGCTGGCCGCTAATCACGGGAGTCGCTTCGTGCAGCAAAGAACACGAAAAAATAATTGCCGTGCCAGAATCGCCTTTATAACCGTGCGGCGCGTACTCTGGAAACCGTAAAAATCCCCCCGTGTACTCCCCCACATTCAAGTTCAGCGTCATCGCAAACCGGCGGTGCAGCGTAGCTTTGCTCGTGTTGTCGCGGTGCGGCTGAAAATAACCGCCAGTCTCGGCATCATAACAACCTATCAAATACCGTTCAAACCTGGTAATTGTAAACTGAAAAGCTTTTTCTATTTCCGGCCGCACCCGGCGGAAAATAATCGCACTCAATTGTCGCTGGAAATCCTCATCTTTAATAAAGAAATCTCGGCGCTTCTTGAAAGTGTCGTCGTGCAGGCCAACAGTTTTCCCGTCTATTTGCCTCATAAAGCCCGATGGACTGCCACCGTCAGCTTTGTAAATATCGATCAAACTACGGCAAAAAGCTTTGTCCAAAACGTTAGGAATTACTAACACCGGGGCGTGGCGAGTGGCGGCTCGGGCTTCCTCAATTGGGGGCCAAGTTTTGAGAAAATCTAATACTTGCTGGGCGTGTTGGTGCGGTTCGCCGATCGGGAAAATGTTAATTACCTGAAGGTTCTCGTTGAGAACAAAAGTTTGGGGTGCATAGTGAACTCCGGCAACTCCATTTTGTTCGACATCTCGGCAAACACCGTACTGTTGGCTGAGTTTTTTATCAAAGTCCCAGAAAAAGATGAATGACGGAGCAATTGTTGTCGGTCTGTTTTGTTCTTTGTCTGCTGGGTCAACGCTGACTCCGAACTGCGGTACTTGCAAGCTTTGGAAGTCCTCTGATAGCTCTTGAAAGCTTTTGAGGATAACTTGGATTTGTTCAAAAGCTGTGCTGGCAAAGAAAAACAGCACGACTCGCCGGCCGCCAACCGTCGAGAAATGAAATAAGGGGTTATTTGTCGAAGGAATGGAAAACCAGGGAGCCGGATCTCCTATTTCGAGTAATGGCATCTTGATGATTTGAGATTTTAGATTTTAGACTGTGGTACTTTTGCTTGGTTCCGCAGGTTGTATTGTGTGCGATCGAACAAGCGCAATCAAAACTGCTGATAGTAGGCTTTGAAATTCCGATAGCAAGATTGGTGAAAGCCAATTAGAATCGTCACGATCCGCTCAAGCATAAGCTGCGACTGCGATGAAGTTTTTGCAGTCCGTTGTCTAACAGTTGGGGTTCCCACTGCGGTTCAAAACTTTGGCATTCGTCATCGACGGAGCACAATAGTTCTTCTAGACTCAAAATTGGGCAAGCAGATGGATGAGAATTTAGCACTTTCAGCCTATCTGTTTTCCCCCTTCTTTATCCCGAACTCACGTTATAGCCTTTCTCAGGTAGATGAGGTATGAGTATTAATTGGTAATCGGAGTTGTTAGGTAGGTGCTTACCTCACTTATAGCGGTTCTCAGATAAATGAGGTATACAGAAACCCTGTATTGTCAAGCTTTCCAGGTCAAAATTCGTACCTCACCTTTTTGAGAAAGGCTATAGCTCTACATAAGCACAATTAAGAGGGCTAGAGCATCGACTACGTACCTCACTTATTTGAGAACTGCTATATCTATATTAATTCTGAATTGCCTACCATAAAAATAAGGACACAATAATAATGTTGTGTCCTTACTTCGCGTTCATTTAACCGAATCTGATATCATTCGATCGAAAAAACGCTAGTCCTACTTGACATCAGGGGGCATCAACACCTTGTCAATTTCGTGAATAACGCCGTTGCTAGCTTTGATATCAGCTTTCACAACATTAGCGCCGCTGACAGTAACTTTGCCTGCGCTAACAGCCACCTTCAGCGAGCTGCCTTCGACACTTTTAACATCGCCGGATTTCAGGCTAGTAGATAAAACCGAACCAGGAACAACGTGGTAAGTTAAAATCTTAGTAAGTTTGGCTTTGTTGGCCGGTTTGAGCAAATCATCCAAAGTTGCTTTTGGCAAAGCAGCAAATGCGGCGTCTGTCGGTGCGAAAACAGTGAAGGGGCCTTTTCCTTGCAAAGTTGTCACCAAGCCTGCTGCTCCCAAAGCCTTTGTCAGAGTCTTGAATTGAGCGTCGCCAGATGCAATAGCGACAATATCCTTCGCTTGAGCCATTGGTGCCGGTGAGGCAGCGGTTTTCACATTTCCTGCAACTTGTTGAGTTTGAGCTGCATTAGCAACATTGGTGTTGGAGGTGATGTGAGCCCAAGCTGGGAAACCAATCAACGCGCTAGCGCCGATTACTCCTGCGAAACCTGTGAGTTGTTTGATCCAGCTAGGTAAATTTTGATTTTTCATTGCGCTTGCATTTCCTTATGAGATAAAACAGTGAACATGAATTGTTATGTTAGCCAAATCTCGACAAAAAGCAAGGTTGCCAGAGGCTAAGATAGAGAGAAAATTGTCTTGCATCCCCGATCGACCAAAACTTCCTTACTATAGCGCAAGCTGAGCAATCGGGCATCAACCGCTAAATCTGTAACTCAAAACCTCAATCACCGAACCAGTTTGGGGTAAGTCAGCAGATTTGATCGAAATCGTGTCATTATTCAATCGGCGCACAGGCGTACCATCCATCAGCGCCAAGAATTCATCTAGGGGCACCAAATCGCACGCAGCAGCATCGGCGGCTTGGGTTTTGAAATGTGTCGGAATCACCATCTTCGGTTTAAGAAGCTGCAAAGTTTGCTTCGCTTCCGCCGGAGTGTAAGCTTTCGGCCCTCCGCCCACGGGAATGAGCACTACATCCGGCCGCCCGATTAAGATTTGCTCTTCAATGCCGATCGGGCCAGCAACTCCGCCCAAGTGTAAAATCTTAACGCCCGCTTGCTGCCACAGCCAAGCCACATTGACCCCAAATCGCCTTCCTCCCTCACGGTCTTTTTGCGTCCGAATCCCTTGAATCCGCAGCCCGTTAGACCTGTAAGCCCCTGGCTCGTACAAAAGACCCGGATTGCCCGCAAATCCGTCGATCGCCCCTTCATCGAGCAACCGACTGCTAATCAGAATCAAATCTGTTTGCACTTTAGGAGAGCGATAGCCTGCCGTACAGCCGATCGGGCGAAAAGGATTCACCAGCACCCTCGCACCGCCTCCGGCGAACAAGAAGCAAGTGTGGCCCAACCACTGAACCGACAAAGAATCAGCAGTTTGAGCTTGATAGCTTTCCCATCCAGAGGGCAAACCAGTTGCTAAAGCTGCTAGCAAACCCGTCTGTGCGTAACGTATTAATTGTCGCCGTTTCATCTTGTGGTTGCGGTTGTCGGGTGTTGGTCGTTTGTTGTTATACCACAAATCCATGAAAAAACTATATATTCAATTTGTTGAATCTTTCAGAATCAGATCGATCGCCCTGACAAGTTACCCGAAATCAGGACACGGCAGTGCCGTTTCCCTACAATTAGTCGGGTGATGTTTTGGGGTAGGGACACGGCAATGCCGTGTCCGACCTTGCCGGGTTATTGATGGTTATATCCGATCGCACTTTTTACGCAATCCAAAAAAGCTCTAAAGCCGTTCCAAGAAATTTCGCAATAATTGCTTTCCCGAAGTCGTCAAAATACTTTCCGGGTGAAATTGCACACCTTCAATGTGCGGATATTCCCGATGCCGCACGCCCATAATAGTTCCGTCTTCAACCCAAGCCGTAATTTCCAAAACTTCTGGACAACTCTGCTTTTCAATTACCAAACTGTGATAGCGAGTTGCAATCATCGGCGATTCCACGCCCTGAAAAACTCCGACTCCTGCGTGTTCTACCTGAGAAGTTTTGCCGTGCATTAATATCGGTGCAGAAACAATTTTGCCGCCGAATACTTGACCGATACTTTGATGTCCGAGACACACGCCTAAAATTGGTAAAGTCGGGCCCAATTCTTTGATTAATTCCAGAGAAATTCCTGCATCTTCCGGCCGCCCCGGGCCTGGAGAAATCACCACTGCTGCCGGCTGCAATCGGCGAATTTCTGCTAAGGAGATTTGGTCGTTGCGGTAGACTTGGACTTCGCTGGCTACGGGCAACTGGGCACCGAGTTCTCCTAGATACTGTACCAAATTGTATGTAAAGCTGTCGTAGTTATCGATGACTATAATCACGGGTTAAGTGGGATTTTAGGTTTTAGATTTTAGATTTTAGATTGACTCGCTGCCTGAAAGCAAGCGCTTGCAGATTTTAGATGGATGCCGAAGATAAAAATAGCTGCAATATATACGACGAATAAAACTAAAAACCTCAAATTGGTTATCTAAAACCTAAAATTTGCCCGATCCAATAAGTTAGTGACGGGCGATCGCAATTTGAACGGCTGCCCACAAGGGAGGGAGTAGAAGTGCAGCAGCAACAATTGCTGCGGCCATTGCCGATACCAGAACTGCTCCGGCAGCGCAATCTTTGGCAATTCTGGCGAGTTCGTGATAAGATTGCCCGACGGTCAAGTCTACGACCGATTCGATCGCCGTATTCAAAAGTTCCATTGCTAAAACTATGCCAATGGTGACGCCGATCACAGATATTTCTACAGGTTTCAGTTGCAAAAATAGCCCGAGTCCGATCGCCAAAGTGCCAATAACAGTGTGAATGCGAAAATTTCGCTGAGTTTCAAAAGCATAAGTCAGACCCCCCCAAGCGTATCTAAAACTCGTAGCTAAGCTAGATGCGATTTTCCACGACAGCTCTCGGTTGTATTTCAAGGCTTGTTTAGACTCGTGGACTGTCTGGCTAGAAGAGTCTGGAGGCATGGGCAGAAACTGTGCGATTTTTGATGAAATTGAGGGTTTATCTAGTGTCATAAATAACCAACTTTAAGTTACAGAGATGAATGAAAGCTAGACTTTTTAAATTGACTTAATCAAGTCTAGGTAACTTTCCTAAGTTTTTACTAAAGTTTTGGTTTAATTTCAGAAAGTTATGTTGGGCTTGACATGAATTGTTAAGTAACCATCAACTTCAGTTATGCTGTTTGGATCGCAATACCGATCGCCTGCAGCAATGTTTCTTGTCGATCGAGCATTTGAGTCAGACTCTCTTCATCCGGGTGATCCCACCCCAAAAGATGCAGAAAACCGTGGGCTGCGAGCCAAGCTAGTTCGGTCTTCAGGGAATGTCCTTGCTGCTGGGCTTGTCGCTGAGCTGTATCGATCGATATCACGATATCACCCAAGTATAGGGGTTCAGATGACTGGATTTCCTCTAGCTGAGGACAGTCTACCTCTAAAGCTGCGAAAGCTAGTACATCGGTCGATCGATCGAGCTGGCGGTACTGGAGGTTGAGGGCTTGCATTTCGGGATCGGCGGTTAAACGCAGACTGACTTCGTAGCCCGGGGCAACTGGTACATCCGCCGCCTGGTTTTCTAGCCAAACGCTAAACCAATGTTCCCAGGTTTCGGCTGAAATCTCCCCGCTGGCTGCACTCTCAGGGAGGTTGGAAGCGTCCACCGACTGCTGGGCGATCCCGTAACAGTCTTCGACGTTCACCTCAATTAACATTTTTTGGTTCTCATGTCAAGGGCTGTATTCAATTCTTTTACAAATTTCAATTGCGCGATCGAGCTAATAGACTTTTTGCTTTCAGCAGGAACATTACAATAATTTGTTGAAAATTGCAACTGGCCGGGAACACAATCAGCTTAACTCCCGATTGTGAAAGATGAAAAACATCAGCGAAAATTAGAGGCTGATTGTTTGAATCCCCGATTAAGAATTGAAATATCGATCGAGAAAAGCCAAACCGACGAGTACGCCTAAAAGTCCCGCCGCTGTCAAAGCAAAGTGAAACAAAGAAGTCGCCCGCTTGCGAACCATGTTCCGCATCGCCAGCTTGACATAACTCGGTGGAGGTGGATTGTTTGTCGGCGGTGTTGGAGTTTCGGCGGCGGACTCTTCGGAGGCGGGAATTGCTGAGGGAGGTTGACTCATAGCGGTTAGTTTAGAAGGTTAACAGAGGGGCTGCTGAAGACAGACTCGCCACGATATTAACAAATATGTAACGTTTTGTGTAGGATTTTTTAGGTTTCAGAGTGCCGCAGGTCTGTTTAACGGGAATTATACCAACAGATTAATGTGCGATCGGGCTGATTATCAATTCGATATTTTATCTTCATCCCCGGATACACAAGGATAAATTAAATTCCCGATCGGCCTTCATCAGCCGTTTAACAAAAATTTTTAAATTGTCAAGTCGCACGATCGAGCGACACTCACTTGAGTTAACTAAAACGAGTGTCACCAGAAAAAGCGACTGTTAACCAATCGCGACGGGCAGTTATTCATAGATATAGCCACGGAAAAACACAAACAAAATTTTCCGGCTAAAGACCAAACCACAAAGTTAAATTACTCTGACAAAAACATGGAAGTTTCCACCTTTGAAATCCTCACAAAGCCGATCGCACCTGTGATTGGCATCCCTCCAGAACTCATCCCAGTTGCTCGCCGAGTCGTTCAGGGATACTTTCTCACCATCTCCAATCTCGAAGCGATCGACTTGCGATATCGGATTGAGTTTACCGTCAGCTTACCCGTGCCGGCAGATCCTAATAAAATCTTGCTCAACAACGCTATCTTAGTTGTTGACGTTGAAGGCAATAACACCCCTGTAACTCTGACTCAGCAGCCGGGGAAACCGAAGGTATATCGAGGATTTTTCACAATACCCGCTCACAAAACTGCATCTGTTGAATTGTTGCCAATTCTGCCAGCAAGTCTCAACCCAGGTTTGTTGGAAGTGCGCGGATATGTCTCGCTGTTTTTGCCAGCAATCTTGAAATTTCCCAAGTCTGTACCTCAAAGCAAAACACCAGTCAAGGTGTTATTGAATCCCGAAATTCGCGGTACTTTCTTGCCGAATGATTTCCCATCACAAACTAAAAATCCACCAGACTTCGATCAAATCAATTACACTTTAGCGATCGCCAGTGGAAAAGGCTTGAACGAAATTCCTCCTGAACCAGGCAAACCAATTATCATCGGGCCAATCCTTGAGCCGATTTTGGAAAAGTTACGCAACGGTACTTTGGACTTGGCTAGTTTGGAAGCTGACAATTCAGAAAAAGCTCAAATGCTAGTGCAACTGCTAGCCGAACTCGATGCCAATGATGTCAATTTGAAAGACCTAAATACACTGATGGACAAATTCGATATCCCTGTCAGAATGTCTCGCAGCTAGAACGGTTAAAGGGTAAGTAACTGTAGGGTGGGCGATGCCCACCTTACATTTAATTATACTCACATCTTGCACCATTGTCAAGAACAGGCAAGATGCCTGTGAAGCGAGAAAATTTATCTTTTGTGGAACAGGCATCTTGCCTGTTCCTAAGCAAGTAATTGAGAATGGTGCAAGATATCAGTATACCCACTTATACACTCACTGAGCTTTATTAAAATGTCGAACTCATTTAGATTTCAGCCCGTTTCTTTTAGTTGGGTAGCTATCCATCCGCAGCCAAAAGGTGTTGTGCAATTTATTGGTGGAACTTTTTTTGGTAGTTTGCCAACTCTGTTTTATCGATATTTTTTACAGCAGTTGTTTGAAGAAGGTTATACCGTAGTTGCTTTGCCATTTAGATTTACTTTTCGTCACTGGCCGATCGCTATTGGGTTATTAAAAGAGCAGGAGATACTGAGAACAGAACTGACCGAAATTGCTCAAAAGTTAGGCTATGAAAGCGAAATTTATCAGGATTTATCGAGTTATTTTTGGGTTGGTCACAGTCTAGGATGCAAGTACATTGCTCTTTTAGAATTTTTAAGCGACGATCGGTATCCAAATATTGTGAATAAATTCTGCGATCGCCCTGACTGCGAACAGATTCAAAGCTTAATCGAAAACCTGGGCATCGACCGACCTTCAATTAAAGACCAGCCCTCCTTATTAATTGCTCCTGATATCAGCAATACAGAGAGCGCTATTCCAGTGCGATCGCTAGCACAATTGTTAGACAAATTCCGCTTAGGAGTGCTACCAACCAGAGAACAAACTCAATGCTTTATTGCTAATAGTTCTCTGTTTAATTTAACAGCAATAATTTCTTTCGATCGAGATGATATTGCGGGTTCTACCAATGATATCAACAAAAGTCCAGAACAACAAAAAATGAGCGATGTACTGTGGCTCATTGAACAGCTAAGCAATAGAAAATTGCCTTTATTGAGCCAGGAAATAGCAGGCAAACATTTAGAGCCGATTGGCATCAAAATTGGCAATTATATTGTTGACCTAAATCCTTGGGATAAATTCATCAAACCTCTAAAAAGCCGATTTCTTGAATATTGGTCTGTTCATTTTTTGGAGGAGTTGAAAAAGCGGTTAGGCGCTTAACTATCAGTTGTTATTTGCGATCGCCCTTTTAATCCCCTCTCTTCCAACAAAGCATCGGCCCAAACAGCATCGGCTTCCGACAGCGCAGGTACGGGTGCGGCGGTGTAATCTATTCTAAAGTCATAGGCTGCGCGATCGTAAACCCCATTTAATAACGCTTGTAAATCTACAATTGGTTCTGCATCGCCTGCGCGCAAAGGCAAGGGAAACGGAGGAATAATATCGGGTAAATTGAAAAGGTACAAATCTGCCACAGGCCTTTGATTTCCCCGACTCACTAAAATTCGATAACTTGCCTCAACATCGTTACCAAAAACTAACATGGGTTGGTAACTTCGCAGCAAGTCAATTTCAACCAGATGAGTGCGACTACCAAACACTTTTTCTCGCTTTCCTTCATACATTTCTCGCCCTTTGCCAGGGCGCTTATTTGTTGGATAAAGCACTTCAATTACAGTCACTACCTTTTTAGTTTCAGTTTCAATGACCTGCAAATAACTTTCTTTTACTTCCACTGGCCAAGGTATTCTCACCTTCAAAGATTGGGCTGGCGGAGCAGCAACGGCGACATTAGAATTAGTTTCGGTTGCTGGAGTTGGTGAGCGCTGTATCGTAACATCGGGAATTCCAATTAGTAAAGCATCTTCGCCGCTGATTTGATAAATTCTTTGTTCGATATCTACTAAATATTTAGGTAGCAGTTGCGGAGTCAGCAAATCTGCGATCGCCACTATTAACCTATTGTGAACAGAACGCCACAATTCAGGACTTTCTAAATAAGGATTCATCCCCGGAAATGGATTAGGCATTAATCTAGCTCCTGTTAATTTACCTACTTGTATTATCCCCTTAACGCTCTGTCCCGCAACAGAGAATCGACCCAAACAGCATCCGTTTCTGACAGCGGGGGCACTGCATCGGCTGTGTAATCAATTTCAAAATCATAACCTGCGCGATCGTATACTTGATTAATCAGCGCCTGTAAATCCAGAACAGGCTCTACATCTTCTGGACGCAAAGGCAAGGGAAATGCAGGAATTGTATCGGGAAGGTTAAATAAGTATAAATCTGCGATCGGGCGTTGATTGCTGCGGCTGACTAAAACGCGGCAGTCGCTTTTATGGGAATGTCCGAAAACTGGCAAAGGTTCCCCACCCCGCAACAAGTCTATTTCGACTAAATGGGTACTGCTATCAAATATTTTATTTCGCTTATTGTCATACTTTTCTCGACCTTCCCCCCGGCGTTTATTTGCAGGCGAAAGCACTTCAATAACCGTGACAACTTCCTTGGTTGCCATATCGATTACTTCTAAATATCCTTCTCTAAATTCTTCCGACACTGGGATTCTCACTTTTAAAGGCTGCACAGTTCGGGAAGCGACGGCGACAGCATTAGATGCGACGATCGCACTTGCGGGACGGCGTTTCTGTTGGATAGAGACATCAGGAATCGCTACTAATAGAGAATTTTCACCTTTGATTTCGTAAATTCGCTTTTCAATAGCGACGCGGTATTTAGGGCGCAATTGCGGAGTTAACGACTCCTTAATCGCACTAATCAGTAAATGATGGACTTCTGGCCAAAAATCAGGATGTTCTAAATAAGGATTCATCCCCGGAAAAGGATTAGGCATGAGCGTATAGCAGTTGACAGTTGACAGTTGACAGTTGACAGTTATTTTAGCAGCTAAATTAGAAAAACGCAGACAATATTCAACTATTATCTGCGTTAATCTGCGTTAATCCGCCTTCATCTGCGGTTAAAAAATCATCCTAAAAATCCCCGTAACTACTAATCGCCCCCTGCAACCTCCCAATCACTTCATCAACCGAAATTGCCCCCAACTCCCCAGAAGCCCGAGTCCGAATATTCAAACTATTCGCCTCAACTTCCTTCGCACCCACAACACCCATCACCGGAATTTTATCCTTCTCAGCATTGCGAATCAACTTGCCCAAACGCTCGCTACTCTCATCAGCTTCAGCGCGCATTCCGAGCATTTTCATCTTCGCCGCCACTTCCTTCGCAAAGGGCAAAAAATCGGCGCTGACAGGCAACAACCGCACCTGAATCGGCGCTAACCACAGCGGAAAATCCCCGGCATACTGCTCGATCAAAATCCCGATCAAGCGTTCCAAAGAACCGAAAGGAGCGCGGTGAATCATCACCGGACGCTTGCGAGTGCCGTCTTCAGCAACGTATTCCAAATCAAAACGTTCTGGCAAGTTGTAATCTACCTGAACAGTTCCTAGTTGCCATTCGCGATCCAAGACATCTTGGAAAATGAAATCGAGTTTCGGGCCGTAAAAAGCCGCCTCCCCAATTCCCTCAAAATAATTCATTCCCAAAGTTTCTACCGCGCGGCGGATTGCACCTTGAGCCTTTTCCCAAGCTTCATCGGAACCGATATATTTCTCTAAATTGTTCGGATCGCGGAAACTCAAACGCGCCTTAAAGTTTTTCAGTTGCAGACTCTTGAATACTGACAGAATCAAATCCACCACATTCAAGAATTCCTGATCCAACTGTTCCGGCGTGACAAATAAGTGAGAATCATCCACCGTAAAGCCGCGCACTCTGGTTAAACCACTCAATTCTCCCGATTGTTCGTAGCGGTAAACTGTGCCGAATTCCGCTAAGCGCATCGGCAGTTCGCGATAGGAACGCAATTCGCTTTTGTAAATTTGGATGTGGAAAGGGCAGTTCATGGGTTTCATCACAAAACCCTGTTCGTTTGCTGCCGCTTCTGCATCTTCTGCCATCAGCGGAAACATATCTTCTTTGTATTTCTGCCAGTGTCCAGAAATTTTGAACAAATCAACTCTGGCGATGTGTGGAGTCACAACTTGCAAATAGCCGCGCTTGATTTGTTCTTGTTTCAAGAAATCTTCTAAAATACTTCTCAAAACAGTACCTTTCGGCGTCCACAAAGGCAAACCGGGGCCCACCGCATCGGCAAAAATAAACAAGCCTAATTCTTTGCCTAATTTGCGGTGATCTCGCCTTAATGCTTCTTCTTTGCGGTGTTTGTATGCTGCTAGCTGTTCGGGAGTTTCCCAAGCTGTGCCGTAAATTCGCTGCAACTGAGCTTTGGTTTCGTCGCCGCGCCAATATGCGCCTGCTAGGCTTTCGAGTTCGATCGCCCTCGCATTCAACTCACTGGTATTATCCAAGTGAGGCCCCGCGCACAAATCCCACCATTCGTCGCCCAAATGGTAAAGAGTAATCGGTTCGATCAAACCTTCTAAAATTTCTAATTTGTAAGGTTCGTTAATCTCCTTAATTCTGCGTTCCGCTTCTTCGCGGCTGACTTCTTCGCGAGTGACAGGCAATTTGCGGTTGATGATTTTGATCATCTCTTTTTTAATGGCTTTTAAATCCTGTTCCGTAAAAGGTTCGGGAGTGTCAAAGTCATAATAGAAACCGTTTTCGATCCAAGGGCCAATTGTCACTTGCGCCTTGGGAAATAACTTCTGCACCGCCATCGCCATAACGTGGGAGGTGGTATGGCGAATTTTTTTTAGTTGCTCCGGGTTGGCGGGCTGTTCTGGAGAGGAGAGGGATTCTGAGCTAGACATCGGCTGAATTAGCAATTAATTTAGTTGCAGTTGCTTCTATCTTACTCAGAATGGGACAGCAACCGCCGACTTCCGGCTGGGGGACACTCCTGGAAATTAGTGATTCTGGGCATTGGGCAAACAGGGCATTGGGCATTGGGCATAGTTTTTTTCTTGCTTCTTGCTTCTTGCTTCTTCCTTCTTCCTTCTGCTATGAGCTGTCGCTAGCGAGTCTGAGCGGATATTTAGCAGAATTTTGGGATTGCAAATCAAAAATCGCTGCTGACATGGTTAAATTTGTTCAAACTCATTTGCTAATTGTGGTTAAATCATTGAATTTTTGTTATAATTATGTTACATTTTGTAAAGAGCGTCTAAGATTAAAATAAATAAATAACCCAATTTTAATCCATGCTTCACTCCAACTTGCCCGAATCAGAATTGCTCAAAACGTTACTGGAACCGCTGTTAGAGGATTTAAATTACTGGTTTGACCGATCGACCAACCTCTTAGAAACTGATGAAATTCCGTTTCTGAGCGACGAAGATCAATCAGACTTGCTGGCGCGAGTCAAACAGGCTCAGCAAGAAGTAGGCGCGGCTAAAGCTCTATTTCAAGCAACCGGAGGTCAAGTTGCAATTGAAACCGCAGCACTGATGCCGTGGCACAGACTGCTCGCCGAATGCTGGCAAGTATCGGCGCGCTTTCGCTCATTGCAGTCGGCTCCCCCTGGAAAATAAAGAAGCGAGTTCAAGTTAAACTTGCAGTTAAATCCCAAACCTGTGGAAATGTGGCGGCTGGCTTGACAACCTCAAACAGATTTCCAGTTAATAAGTTATCAGAAAATTGGGTTTAAAACCCCGTCCTTTTAGGAAGGCTTTATTTCCAAAAAGTTCTAAAAGTTTCCCAAATAGTACCCTATACTACAAATAGATACAGGTAGAATAACCGCGAGCATCGAATGGATCACCAACCCCAAAATGACTGGCTAGGAAACAATAATGTCTCGTGGGTGGCGAAAACCACAAAAACATAGCTAGGGTAGCCATCGCGCACCCATACCAGAAAACTCAAAATCTTAGTAGTTAGATGTACCGTAGGGCATACGGGAACAAAGGGAGCGATCCCTTAACGCTTGGGGAGACAAGCCCTCTGGGACTATTCAAATTAGGCTCGAAGCTTCGTTCAATTGGACGGGTTTTTGGTTTAAATATTGCCGAAGGGATGAATAGTTTAAAGGTATGTCAGTGAACCAAGAATCCCCGCGTTTACGCCCGGGAGTGTCAATACTTGCTGAAACACATTTGTCAATTGCTGTGTGGCTGTTTAGCCCGGAGGAGAAAATAATGTTGCACCTGCTTTATATTTTAGCTTTTACCGTTCTTGCCTTTCTGGCCGTCGGTAACTTAATTCGCAGTCTAGTCACGGTAGGTATGGAGTCCCAGCGCCCTCAACAATTCAGGGCAAACAATCGCTACGCATCCTATCCTCGCTCTCAACCGGTACCCCATCCAGAACTGTTAGATGAATACGGAAACATTGTCAATGAGCCGCTTTTAGTGATGCGTTCGCTGACTGTCCAAGACGCTCGCGAACAATTAGATGCTCTCTACAAATCATCTCCGGGCGGCAACGACGAAGGAAGCGAACTAGCCTAAGAGAACCACATCCGCAGCATTTATACTCAGGCGCGATGCCGCAAAAAAAATATAGGACTTACAAGCTAGTTGTCCGAAACCCTGTTTTTTCATAGATTTTTGGTGAAAATCGGGTTGGTTGGGATAAGTCCTCAAAATAATTGGTCGTTAGTTTTTAACTAATAGCCAATTACTTGTGCTTTTATAAAGTTTAATTACCAAGTAGCGATCTCGCCAAAAACCTATACCGATCGCACTGATATCAAATAGCTCAAGAATAGTATAATGCAAGAGATCCGCAAGCGGTGCCTAACAAGTCTGAATGGTGAGAGTGCTAACGCCCGAATTCAAGTCTGAATAGATGAGTTAGCGTCAAAACCTAGACGTAAAAGCAGGTGACTTTGGGACGAGCTCAAGGTCTTGGAGGGATACCTCTGCTTAGATTCGTCTAAGTGATATTGCTAGCATGATATGACTTAAACAGTCGTGTTATGACGCATAAATGTATCAGATACTGAAAAGGGATCGATCTAAACCTCCTATCGATCCTGTTTTGTCATCGGCAAAAATGCACGTTTAAGGCTAGATGATCGTCCCTATTTCGCTACTGGCAGAACTTCTGCAAGCTTTGCCCCAACTGCGGGCACAAATTTATTTCAAATCTTCCATGACAGCCCTGTCTCACGCTATGGAAGACTTGGTTTTGGCGGGTTCCGACGAACCGCTAGTCATTGCAAGCTTTCAGCGAGAGCGCTTCTACCGCCAGGAAGCTCACCGTTACCGGCGAATTGCCTCACGCTCATCTCAGGTATACGTGCTGGCAGCACCGGAAACAGACTTTAAAAATGCTTCGGAGTGTCACGAAACTGTGGCGTTTGCACCGGATGACGGATTAAGTAAAGAGTGGCACTTAGTGGTACTGGGGGAACACTACTCAACTTGCCTGATTTGTCAAGAAAAAATTGTGCCGATCGAAAATCAGGACGAGCGCGGGCCGCTGTTGATGGATCAAGCTCGCAGATTTGAAGGAATTTGGACGTTCGACCGCGAGGTAAGCTCCAAAGCTGCCGCATTGTTGCTCGATAGAATTGTCAATTATCGCCCGGAATTGGCCGAAAAGATCGATCGAGCGCGAACTACTTACAAGCTAGTCAAAACACCGAAAAGAACGAGGAAATCCGCCGCCTCCAAAGCCGCAAAACCCGACACAAGTGCGCCAAAAAACTCAAATATTCCCAATCCAAAATTGAGCGACGCTTTTACCGAACGCTTAGTAACCTACTTGCAAGCAGGCCAGCACAAACTGCTCAAAGCATACGCCGCCATTGCCGCGCAGGAACGCAAAGAACGCCTCGTAAACTTAATTACAACGGCAATGCGGCAGTCTCTCAACCCGCAAGAAATCGTCGAAGTTGCAGTGCAAGAACTCGGAACTGCCCTGTCAGCAAGCCGCTGTTTGATTTATCGGTGCAAGGCTACAGATGTGGCGGTCAAAATCGATCGCGAGTTTTTGCGTCCGGGTGCTAGTTCTCTACTAAATCAGACTTGGGTTTTGCAGGAAAATCAAATATGGGGCGACGCGGTGGCGCGGCAAGAGCGAGTTTACATCCAAGACACAGCACAACACCCGCTGATTGTCAATACAAAATTCCTGATGGAAACTGTAAAAAATTGGCAAATTGTCTCTTGGTTAATGGTGCCGGTGCTTTATCAGGGGCGGGTTTTGGGGATGGTGGAAATGCACCAGTGCCGATCGGCTTTGCCTTGGGAAGAAGACGAAATTTCTTTAGTAGAGGCGATCGCCACCCAACTCGGAGCAGCCTTAATTCAAGCCGAAACCTACGCTCATTTAGAAGAACTCAACCAACAATTAGAAGCATTAGACCGCACTCGCAGCAATCTAATTGCCATCACCGGACACGAACTCCGCACTCCACTTTCTACGATTCAAGTGTGTCTGGAAAGTTTGAGTTCCGAACCAGATATGCCCGCAGAATTACGGCAAATTATGTTAGAAACTGCCCTCGGCGATGCCGATCGAATGCGGAAACTCGTGCAGGATTTCTTAACTCTTTCTCACTTAGAAAGCGGGCGAGTTCAATGGAATGTAGAATCGCTGACGCTGCAAGAATGCGTTGATTTGGCCCTCAGCAGCGTGCGATCGCGCACGGCGGATCGACAGTTGCCGGAAATTATCGCCGAAGTGTCCGCAGAATTGCCTTTAGTGCAAGCTGACGGAGAGTGGTTGGTGGAGGTGCTCTCGAAACTGCTAGACAACGCTTGCAAATTCACCGCACCTCCAGGAAGCGTGACAGTGCGAGCGAAATGCAACGGTTGTCAGATGGTGGAAGTGATCGTAGCCGATACGGGGAGGGGAATAGAGGCGAACAGTTTAAAAGTTGTGTTCGATCGATTTTATCAAGAAGAAGGAGCATTGCGGCGCAGCGCCGGCGGTACCGGTTTGGGATTGGCAATTTGCAAGCAGATTGTTGCCGGCTGGGGCGGTAAAATTTGGGTAGATTCCGCAGGAAAAGATAGAGGGAGTGAATTTCACTTTACTATTCCCACTGTTGAGAATCAATTGACAACTGTTAACTAATGACTAATCACTAATGACTAAGCTGTTCGACATTTAAAGGACGATTGTAGGGTGCGTCAGTACATAAGCGTTTCCCGCATCAAGCGTAAGTGTTCGCTTCTGACGCACCTTACCCGGTTCATTAGTCGTTTAAATGCGTAACAGCTTAATCACTTAGACAGTCCCAATCCCGTACCTTTGCCTTCTGCTTTAGTTGTAAAAAATGCCGCAAACAATTTGTTATGACAAAAATATTTTGATGGTACCCGCCACGTGATTTATCCGTGGAATCAATCCAAAATCTAAAATCCTCAAGCCCCCGAATTTATCCGTGGGGTCAATCCAAAATCCAAAATCTAAAATCTAAAATCGAATGACTGATTCCGGCATTTCCAGTCCGCTGTCAGCAATCCGAATCAAAATCGTGTGGATTATTTCCGGTTTTGTCAGGTAACGAAAATACTTGCTTAAAGCCCTCGAACCCAGTTAAAAAACAGGGTTTCTGAGCGTCTGAGCGCGCAAATCTCGATCGAGTTAATCGATCGACCGATACAGAATAGCACAGAAAAGTCTTCACAGCAGAACCCGCCTCCGCTGCTACACCCCCTCTTACCCTCAACCCTCACCCTGTGATATCGGCCTTAAAGGTGATGTTGCCATGCGGTGTTCAGCTTTAGGATCGAAAGTATCAAAGCAGATTCAAGACGCGCTTGCCGTCTTAAACCCGGTTTGGCGACAGAATTCCTAGGGAGGCTGCCGAAAATTAATATCAGTTTAAAAAAAGAATCCAACTGTAGGTAAGCTGCAAACCCCGATAGTAATCAGTCATGCCGAATCTAAAATCTCAAATCTCAAATCTAAAATGGTATAAGTCTCCTGTGCACAATTTCTGAGATGGTAACAGTCGATCGAATCTGTTGAGGCACTGCCGGCGCCAGTGTTGATTCGTCAAAAATTTAGGAGGCAAATGTTTCGCCAGGAAAAAGTTTTTTCCCAAAATAAGACTCAAACCTAGAGGTTAGGACAATCGATTATGTCACCTACAACCCAGATGAAATCTACTCAAGCTATAGACAACAAGCCGCAACTGCAATTAGGTTCTCAAGGTAAAACTGTATTGGAACTCGAACAACTGCTAACGAAGTTGCGCGTTTACCGGCAGCCTGCTAAAGGAATTTTTAACAAAGCAGTTGAATTTTCTGTGAAACTGTTTCAGTTTCGGGTTTTCTTGCCACCGGACGGCATTGTCGGGCCGCTCACTTGGCAGGCGCTTTATACTGAAGCTCCAGTTAATATGCCAGTAGTTAGATTCGGCAGTTCTGGGCAAGCAGTCGCTACTGTTCAGGAAGTTCTCAAGATTTCCCAGCACTATGGTGGCGAAATTGACGGAGACTTTTCTACTTTGACGGAGAAAGCTGTTCGCGCATTTCAAAAAAGCTTTGGGATTGAGGCCGACGGGATTGTCGATCGAGAAACTTGGACTGCTTTGAGTCAAATTCCGCGCGGCTATGACCCTAATTGGTTCTTGACTTAGGGTTGACGCGGTAAATTATTCGATCGTGTGCGGGGGGAAACTGGGGGAATGTGCGATTATTCGGGTGCGCCGCAAGCACCGGAATAATTGCTGTTTTTTTTTATGGTTTTTTCGGGATTCGTGCTTGATAATTCTGTTTTCTAACTTTGGTAGAAATTACCAATTATCCATTATTAATTACTAATTATCAATTATCAGAAAAGATCGATCGCCAAATAACTGTTAATTTTCCTTACAATTTCGACAACAGTGCACAGTCTCGATGATACGATGCCGTAAAAATCCTTTGGATATATCTATGGCAGAAGAACTCACTGGACAACCCCCCATCTTCGGCGGCAGCACCGGCGGCTTGCTGACTAAGGCGCTAGTTGAAGAGAAGTACGCTATCACTTGGACTAGCCCCAAGGAGCAGGTGTTTGAAATGCCGAGTGGCGGCGCTGCGATTATGCGTCAAGGCGACAACTTGCTGCATCTGCCCCGGAAGGAGCAGTGCATCGCTTTGGGCGGCCAGCAACTGCGGGCAAAATTCAAAATCTCGAATTACAAAATTTACCGCGTCTTTCCCGACGGTTCTACTGAGTACCTGCATCCCAAGGATGGCGTGTTCCCTGAGAAGGTGAACGAAGGTCGTCCTTTCGTCGGTAAGATTGACCGCAATATTGGCAGCAATCCCAATCCGATTAAGGTGAAGTTCACCGGTAAAAAGACCTACGAAGTTTAGGTTTTGAGCGAATTGCTGAGTTCTCATCGGGTAGTATTTCCTGAAAAGCTCAGCTTGCATTTTCTGGTTTGTAGTAGCGCTTGGGCGGCAGAGGCTTGTTCTGTATCGCCCAAGCGCCACTGCAAACTTCAAATGCAATTAAAAATAATTAATAAAAATTAATAATTAAATTAACCATGAATCTGGTAATCAGGCGAGCGCAGCCTTCTGATATCGATGTTTGCGCTGCCATTACTTATGAAGCTTTTAAAGGTATTTCCGATCGGCATCAATTCCCTAATACAGATTTTCCGACGCTGGAGTTTTCAACTGAAATTATAGACTTTCTGATCGAAAGTCCGTTGTTTTTTGACACAGTAGCCGAGAGTTCCGGTGCCGTTGTCGGCTGCGGGTTTATGGACGAACGCAACCCGGTTCGCGGTATCGGGCCCGTCGGTGTCGATCGAACTTTTCAAGGCCGCGGCACGGGGCGGGAAATCATGAAAGCTTTGCTGGAACGGGGACAGGACGCTGTGGGCATCCGTTTGGTTCAAGAATCTTTTAATATGGCGTCGCTGTCGCTGTACGCTTCTTTGGGTTTTGAGGTGAAGGAACCTTTCGTGTTAATGCAGGGCAAGTTTCGCAGCCAGCCGCAGTATGGGTTTGAGGTGCGGCAGATGACAAGGGAGGATGTTGGTGAATGTGCGGCTTTGTGCGAAAAACTGTGCGGGTGCGATCGAACTTCGGAGATTGAACACGCCCTGAATGACTTTTCTCCCTTCGTTGCTTGCAAACAAGGTCAGATTGTGGCTTATACTTGTGCGGTGTCTGCTTTGGGCCACAGCATCGCCCAAACAGAGGCGGATATGCAAGCTTTGCTGTTGGGGGCTGCTGCGTACAGTTCCGAAGAACTGGTTTCTTTTCACTTGCCGCTGAGGTACGCAAGTTTGTTTCGCTGGTGCTTGCAAGAGGGGCTGCGCGCTATCAAGCCGATGGCTGTGATGGCAGTTGGCGAGTATCGGCCCCCGGAGGGATGTTGGTTTCCGTCTTTTGTTTATTGAACCCAAGACGGTTAGGACGCTTTTAATCGTTGAAATTATTGCCAGGATTGCATTTTCCTACTTCCCTCTTCCTTCTTCCCTCTTCCTTCTTCCCTCTTCCTTCTTCCCTCTTCCTTCTTCCTTCTTCCCTCTTCCTTCTGATATATATGATATTCCCCGATTTCTCACAATTTTCGGAACTGGCGAAACAAGGCAATTTTGTACCCGTGTATCAAGAATGGGTTGCTGATTTGGATACGCCGGTGTCTGCGTGGTATCGGGTTTGTGCGGGTCAACCTTACAGTTTTCTGCTGGAGTCGGTGGAAGGTGGGGAAAAACTCGGGCGTTACAGTTTCTTAGGGTGCGATCCGCTGTGGATTTTGGAGGCTAAGGGCGATCGCACAACTCAAGTTTACCGCGACGGTTCCGAAAAAGTATTTACGGGCGATCCGTTTGCGGCTTTAACTGAATGTTTGCAGTCTTACAAACCCGTGAAATTGCCGCAGTTACCGCCGGGAATTGGCGGGCTATTCGGTTTTTGGGGTTATGAGTTAATTAAGTGGATAGAACCGCGAGTTCCGGTGCATCCAGCCAGCGAGAATGATTTGCCGGATGGGTTGTGGATGCAGGTGGATAATTTGCTGATTTTCGACCAGGTGAAGCGAAAAATTTGGGCCCTCGCCTATGCGGATTTGCGCGAGGTTGGCGTTGATTTGGCGGAGGCTTATCAGCAAGCGTGCGATCGGGTTGGTAAGTTAGTTCAGAAGCTGCAATCGCCACTTTCCCAGCAATCTACTCTCATAGAATGGACACCTCCCAATAACGGGCAAGATGCCCGTTCCACAACCGGAAATACAGAATTGGCTTACACGAGCAATATTACCCGTGAAAAGTATTGTGCCAATGTTTTAAAGGCTAAGGATTATATCAAAGCGGGAGATATTTTTCAAGTAGTTATTTCCCAGCGTTTGGAATCTGAATACAGCGGCGATCCTTTTGCACTTTACCGTTCTTTGCGTCTGATTAATCCTTCTCCGTACATGGCTTATTTTAATTTCAGAGATTGGCAGATTATCGGTTCGAGTCCAGAGATTATGGTGAAGGCGGAAAATACTGCTGACGGCAAGAAGATTGCAACTTTGCGGCCGATTGCCGGCACTCGCCGCCGGGGTAAAACTCCTCAAGAAGATGATGCTTTGGCGGCTGAATTGCTGCAAGATCCGAAGGAAATTGCGGAACACGTCATGTTAGTTGATTTGGGCAGGAACGATTTAGGCAGAGTGTGCCGAAACGGTACTGTAAAAGTTGACGAATTAATGGGAATTGAGCGTTATTCTCACGTCATGCACATTGTGAGCAATGTGGTGGGAGAATTGGCTGAGGATAAGACTGCTTGGGATTTGCTGAAAGCTGGTTTTCCTGCGGGTACGGTTAGCGGTGCTCCGAAGATTCGGGCGATGGAGATTGTGCACGAGTTGGAAGGTTGCCGCCGGGGGCCGTATTCTGGGGTTTACGGGTATTATGATTTTGAGGGGCAGTTGAATAGTGCGATCGCAATTCGGACTATGGTTGTTCGATCTCAAGGAGGCGATAAACATTCGGTTTCTGTGCAAGCCGGTGCTGGTTTGGTGGCCGATTCTAACCCCGATCTGGAGTACGAAGAAACTCTCAATAAAGCGAGGGGAATGTTGGAGGCAATTCGCTGTTTGAAGTAGGGAATTCGGGCATTGGGCATTGGGCATTGGGCATTGGCAAGGCGGAGCCTCTGGATCTGCGTTACTAGGCAGAGCCTGGTAACGAGAAAACGACAAATCAGGAGACGGCAGTGCCGTGTCCCTACAAGATTATTTGGGAGTAGGGAAACGGCATTGCCGTGTCCGACTTTGCTGACCATTTTACCAAAGGCATAATTATGAATTTTTATATAGTTGACGTGTTTGCCGAGTCAAAGTATGCTGGCAACCAGCTAGCTGTATTTTGCGGTGCGGGAGTTGCCGAACTATCTGAGGCCCAAATGCTGCTGATAGCGAGGGAAATCAATTATTCAGAAACTACGTTTATTCGATCGCCCGATCCGCGAGATGGCGGCTATGACGTGCGGATATTCACGCCCAAGAAGGAATTGCCCTTTGCCGGTCATCCGACTTTGGGGACTGCGTTTGTGTTGCAGCAAGAGATTATTCGCGAAAAGGTCGATCGAGTAATTCTCAATCTAGCCGTCGGTCAAATTCCAGTTACTTTTAATTATCACAATGAATCGGCAGATATTTTGTGGATGCGACAAAACCCCCCTAGTTTTGGTCAAGTTTTATCAGCGGAAACTCTGGCAAATGTCCTAAATTTAGCACCCGATGAAATTGATGCCAACTTCCCAATTCAAGAAGTTTCTACGGGAGTCCCCTTTATAATTGTCCCGTTAAAAACTCTCGCATCGCTCAAAAAAGCTCAAGTCAACTTAGATAAATATTTTGAGCTAGTTGATACAATGGAAGCGAAAGAAATTTTGATATTTTGCCCAGAAACCTACAGCGATCTTAATGATTTGAGCGTGCGAGTTTTTGCCCATTCATTAGGAATTCCTGAAGATCCGGCGACTGGCAGTGCTAACGGCTGTTTGGCCGGATATTTGGTAGAATATGCTTATTATGGGGAAGCAAAGATTGATGTCAGAGTTGAGCAGGGTTATGAAATCGATCGACCTTCTTTGCTGTTGTTACAAGCAGCCCAAAATGAAGGGGAAATAGCAGTTTTGGTTGGTGGTAAGGTGGTGATGGTTGCTAAGGGAGAATTTGTGTAGAATATTTAAGGGGAAATTATTAACCGCAGATGCACGCAGATAAGCTGTTGTGCATTTAATACCATTTTCCTAAAAATCTGCTACTTAGTTGAGCTACTTAGCGACGATAAAACTATCAAATTACGAGATATAGCGGTTCTCAGAAAGATTCGCGGACGTAGTTGGGCCCCGGCCCTCAAGCGTCTGGGTGGTTATGTAAGCTGTCAGTCATACCTCATCTTTTTGAGAAAGGCTATAAATAGGAACGGTTAACAATTAACTATTAACCGTTCCTAAATAAACATTAATCAATCAGTTGCGGCGTAGGAACTTGTCCGTTAATCTCCGCCTGAGTATACGAGGGCAGCGCCCAAGTTGTCTCACCCGCTTTAAAAACTTTAGCAGGAGCAACGTTCAATTGAATTCCACCCGTTGCGGCAGTCGTTCTAGCAATTAGCTGCGTACCATCTACAACCTTAATAGCAACAGGTTCAGTCAAAGAAAGCGCCTCAGCCGCCGGGCCTAAAGTAGCTTGAGTCCCTGCTGGTAAATAAATACCATCGCAGTCCCAATCATCATCTGTAATCTCACCAGCTCCTAGGAAATAAAGTTGCGTGGGCGATTTTTTCGGCTTATTAGCATAAACTGCCAGCGTTTGCCCGGTTTCATTACGGCACTGAGCCCGCTTTGTAGCAGTTTCGATTACGTACTTCTGCTGTTGCAATTCTGCCAACCGCTGTTGGTACTGTTCAGGCGTATAACCCGCAACGGAGGGATCGCTCTGAGCTGACAAAAGTTCAGTCAATGCCTGTGTTACTTCCGCATAGTCAGTCCCCTTTGTGAAATCCTTGGCGGCCCAAGAAGGCTGAGCTACAGCTAAGTTTACTAACAGCACTAAAACCACCAGAACTACCTTGAAAAACTTCATCATTTTCGTTCTCCTTTGTGTAAATAATCAGAGTTTGTTCCTAGAAAAACCCTCCAGTTTGAGTGGAAAATTATTTTCCAACTTTAGCAAACTGGAGGAAACTTGAACCCTAGCTTGCCTAAAGATTTTCCACTTTAGGTGCAGTCTGTAACGATGGATAACTGTCTTTAAGCAATATCAGCAGCCACAAGCAACTGATAGCTAAAGTAAGTACAGTTAAACTGCTATTCTCTAGAGTATGGCTATCGAGCAGGATCAGCGTACCCAGACCCATTAGAACGAAGGGAACAAGGGAATTACCGTAGCGGACAATTAGGGTCGCGATCGCGCTCATGCGAGTTAGTTGATAGGCAATATAGCACCAAACACCCACTAGCAAGAAAAAGACGCTCAGAATCACTAGCAGGCTCTCCCAAGTGCAGTTGGCAAACAATGGGACATAAATCCCCACATTATCACCTCCATTGGCAAATGTCACCGCAGCTACGCTATAAGTTTGTGGCGATAAAATACTAGAAAAGAGAGTGGATTGAGGCGAATCTGTAGCTGTATTTTCATCATCTGCCTCTGTATCTCGATTTAGCAGGCGGCTGACTCCAATGGCAATTGGTACTAGCCCCAACATCCCCACCCAAGGGCGCGGCACCATCATACAGCCAAAGAAGCTAGGAACACTAAGCATCACCAGTGCTGCGAACCCAAGGTATTGCCCTGTAACAATGTGTTGCCGTCGGAAGGCAGCATTGACTTGAGAGAAAAACAGCAGCAAGATGACAATATCATCTAAATTTGTGGCGGTGAAAGCTGTAATACCTGTGGAAATAGCGGTAATGAAGTGGTTCATATCTAACTGCCTCGATTGTGATGGTAGGATGGCTGGAGCCGTGCCGGAGATTAATTGATGTTGAGGTGTTTCGTTGGTCGAATAATGTTACTAAACTGCTTGCTATAAAGACGCTATAATTCACTGATTATACCAATTCTCTAACATTTTGCAACAATGATGAGTGTGGGTTTGTTTACGCTCACCTGAACTCCGGGTGCGTCGCTCAAAGATTGTGGATATTCTTTAAGATTTACGGGTGGCGACGCACCATACAGATACTGTTGCATGAGTTTTGAGAATTAGTATTAGTAACGTGGGTTATCACAGTTTGAAATAGGTTGACCCGGATACTGAATGTGTTGATGGCTTTGGAGTTTGAAGTAAACCCGGCATCAATTCTGCATATTTTGATGAGTCAAAATTTGATTTAGATACTTGGGGAAGTTGAGTAGGATGAAGGGCTGCTGAGCCCAGTGAGGAATGCCCGGTGTCAGGTTCGCGCCCACCCACCCGGCAAGGATTACTTTCTGTCCGATCGAGAAAGGCCACGAACCCACTTTTGCTGCTAGGGTATCTGCTAAATGTTGCCCGCGAGTTAAGGCTTTTTCCTCTGGTTTTTGAGGCGTAAGCTGTAACGGTATTTGATGACTTGCGGTTTTCACATCTGCGTTAACACTGTTGGATTGAGTGGATTTCATGGCAAACCTCACGGATGAATGTCTCGTTAAAGCTAACTGGTTAATGTTCGCTTGCGTTTTTCTTTGATGACTTTACTTTAGTCCAGCTCCACCCATAAGAGCAAATGTTTAATTTTATGAAATCAATCACTTCAAGTTATAGCTGTTGCAATGCTTTGCCAAGCCTATGTCATATTGTTTCCGGTTGCATCGGAATAATATATTTGGATTTTGTCAGTGCGATCGCCCCAGCCCTGTCAAGGTGTAGTATTTTGTGCAAGTGAATAGGGCATTCTGGACTTGGAATAAGGGTTTTAGCTGTGCTGATCTCAACGGTCAACTTTCCGCTTGATGTATTTGCCAAACTCAGATGCACCCCTCCCCATGTCTAAAAACATGGGATTCTAAAAATCACTTTTTAGAGTTCCTCCTGACTCAGCAGGAAAATAAAAATTGCTAATATGAGCTAGCTCACATTTATTAATGCGCGTTATTGTTATAGTTAAAGTGTTAACTACACCAGATACTACTTAATGCTGCAAACATTTTCGCGGACTTTAAATTTATCCCCAGACGCTTCAGAAGTCCTGCTTTCACTCCCAATAACCAGCTTGCTCGATTCACCGGAACTCGCTCAACTTTTGGGAAGTCTGGATAGTGGTTTGCTCAAAGAAACTTTGCCAACGGCTGGCACTGTTTTAGCTCAAAAGCTCCCGCTTTTTTACGATTGGTTGCAAACAGAACTAGGAATTAAAAAAGTCCCTGACAGTCCCGATCATGCTACGAAATGGGTAGTCGGTTTTTTGAAGAATCAAGAAAGTTTAACTCGTTTAGTCGATCTGCACAAATCAATTCCCAGAGAAGCATTAGAGCGATCGATCCCTCGTTTAGTTAGCGCCTTTGATGAGGTTCAACCCACCGCTGTAAAGCAAGAATGGGAAAAGGCGGTAGCGGCACTTTGTCTGGTTCTCGCAGTCGCAGCGCGGGAAAATCAGCCATCTGCGGCCTGAAGCAATTCTGTCTGAGTTTACACAAAGCGGTTTTTTCGGAAAACTTGCAATTGAGTGCGATCGATCTGAACGACTACCGGCCGCCGCTTGTTCAGGACGATCGCATTGTGTCTGTTTACCAACAGCAACTGAGCCAATACTACCACCAGGGCTCGTCTTTTCTGAAAATTGCCTTCAAAACGCGCCATTCGGACGATCGCCTCTTCGATGTTATAACAACTGTTGTTGCCTTTCTGGGAGATCACAAAAATCGTTCCCGGTATGTAATCGCCTTCATTTGCCCAGAAAGCATACCTTTCGCCTAAAGTAAAGTAGTGAAAAACATTGTTAGCGGTGGAACTTTGAGCTAACTTTTCCGAAACGCCCAAAGAATTAAAAATTACAGTCGATCGAATATAATCCGGGTATTTTGCGGCTATTTGCTGAGCAACTTTGCCGCCCAAACTTTCTCCGATGACATCAGCCGGATTCCCGCTGTGAAATTGCTGCTCGATCCAATCAATAGCACCGGCAGTTTCCGCCGATTTTAACTGGCGTTCTAGTTTTGCCATAAATACATCTGGCGTATCTTCTAAAACGCGCTCGAAAGGATACCACGAACCGTATCCGCGAATCACGAGAACAGGCGGATTATTGCCAGAAATGGGAAGGCGACTTTCAGCATAAAAACCTGTGCGAGAGTCTTCAAACACTTTTTTTATGATATAATTTCCATCAATAACTTGCCCTTCCTCGTGCCGAATGTAAATAGACGGGTTATTGGGTTTAAAAGTATCGTGCAGTTGGGGTTTTGCAAATTTTTCGTATAGGGAATCTAGCAAGTGCCTTCCCGTTTGGCGATCGACAAAATCTGATTTTGTTATTTTCATCCCAAATCTCATTTTTAACTGCTTGTGGGGGGAAAACCCGGTATTTTTACAAAATACCTTTACCCAGAGTTGGTAGGGGCGGGTTCACCAACCATATCTAACGATTACCGACAATCTAGATAAACCCGCCCCCCATCACCGATAACCTACGTCAACCCAAAATTTGCATCGCATCGGAAAATGTACGTGATGATTTATGGTTCGGTTCGGGCGGGTTTTCGAGATTGTTTGTTTCAGGCAATTATTGTTTGTGAACCCGCCCCTACAAGCACCCGGCATATTCTGATTTATGCTTGGGTTGGGGCGGGTTTTATAGATTATCAATTATTGGGAAAAATTGTTTGTAAAACCCGCCCTACCAAATCACTTTTACAAAACTCGCAACGTGCTAGCAATACTATGGACTGCTTCCATCGCGCGAATTTCATCGAGTGCTTGTTGAAAATTACCTTCCCTAACATCGTGAGTCACGACGACAATTTCTGCTAAATCGTCGTGAATCCCCGTCTGCACAATTGATTCCAAACTAACTTTGTGGTTGCCGAAACAAGTGCCGAGTTGGCCAATTACCCCCGGAGTATCGCGCGTCAGAAAACGGGCGTAAAAGCGAGTAACAAGTTCCTGCATCGGAGCAATTTTGCAGTAGTGTTGGTGACTGCAACTCAGCAAAGGATGGGGAATCGGAACAGTTTCGGTTTTCAGGATGGCCGCCACATTCATGATGTCGGATACTACGGCGCTAGCTGTGGGGCCCGCACCGGCGCCGCGCCCGTACAGCATCAATTGCCCGATCGGCTCTCCTTCGACTAAAATTGCATTGTAAACCCCGTTGACATTGGCTAGCGGATGAGTTTTTGGCACAAAAGTAGGATGCACTCGAATTGACAGCAGTTCGCTTTCTCCCTGCGCTTGTTCGCCATTGCAGCGGGAGGTTTCTCGAGCAATAGCCAACAATTTGATCGCAAATCCCAGCTTGTCCGCGTAGTCAATATCGGCAGCACTAACTTGTCTAATACCTTCGCAGTGAACATCGGCTAATTTGATGCGTCCGCCAAAAGCTAGCGAGGCTAAAATAGCAATTTTATCGGCCGCATCTAATCCGTCTACATCTGCTGTGGGGTCAGCTTCAGCATAACCTAATTGCTGGGCGTCAGCGAGGACTTCGGCAAAGTCTGCGCCTTCTGTTTGCATCCGCGTCAGGATGTAATTAGTTGTACCGTTGACGATGCCGGTGACACTTTTAATGCGGTTTGCAACTAAGGATTGTTTGAGGGTTTGAATGACCGGAATGCCGCCGCCGACAGCAGCTTCTAGCATTACGTAAACGCCTTTTTTGTTGGCGGCCTCGAAGATTTCATTACCGTAGCGGGCGATAACTGCTTTGTTGGCAGTGACGACGTGCTTGCCGCTGGCAATAGCTTGCAGAATGAGCGATCGCGCCGGTTCCAATCCGCCAATCAATTCTACTACAATATCAATTTTCGGGTCAGTTGCGATCGCTTCTAGGTCAGTTGTCAGCACATTTTCTGGCAATTGTAAAGACCGAGTTCGAGAAATATCGCGCACTCCCACCCGATAAATTTCCAATTCCTGCAACAGCGGATGGCGACCGTCTGGGGAGAGCAAAATCTCTGCTGTTCCCGCGCCAACTGTACCTAAACCTAGCAAACCAATTTTGAAAGCCACAACTTTGACCCGTAGAAACTCAATTAAGCCACAACCATTGTAGGCTATTAGCGTACCGGAGCAATCAAAATAGTATTGTAGGGTACGCATTCCCTACCTTATATCAAATCCGTTAGCATCGGAATAGTAAATTCGAGTTCACTGTTGACTGTTGACTGTTCACTGTTCACTGTTCACTGTTCACTGTCAACCGTCAACAGTCAACATCATTCCGGTGTAACCGGAAATGATATTACAAGTCGGATACAATTGCCCTACAAACAATTGTAGGGCGAGCCAAGCCCACCCTACAAATCAGATTAAATCAGGTAACACATTAATAAGTTTCAACGTGCCAACGGTGCTCTTTCTTCAACTGTTTCTGATAGCCAGCCCAGTCAACACCGTACTTGCTAGATGCGGCCGACATTCCCTCATCAATTCCGCCTTCCATACCCTTCAAACCACAGATATAAGTGTGAGTATTCGGCTTTTGAACCAATTCCCACAATTGGTCTGCGTTCTCTTGAATCCGGTTTTGAATGTACATCTTGCCGCCGTCAACATTTTTTTGTTCGCGGCTGATGGCATAAGTCAAGCGGAAATTATCGGGG
This sequence comes from Microcoleus sp. N3A4, assembly GCF_036701805.1. Classification (NCBI taxonomy): domain Bacteria; kingdom Bacillati; phylum Cyanobacteriota; class Cyanophyceae; order Oscillatoriales; family Microcoleaceae; genus Microcoleus; species Microcoleus sp. N3A4. The sequence goes on along the minus strand of NZ_JAUBRJ010000002.1, from coordinate 6,028 downwards.
AATTCTTGTTGCAATTGCTCCAACTCTTCCTTATACAGAATGTTGGGAGTGTAAGCAACTCCAAAGAACAGCCAAGCTAAACCTTTGAACTTGTAATCTGGATTGTTTTCCTTGAACATCCGCCACAAATAAGCCCGGAAAGGAGCAATACCCGTACCGGTAGCCATCATAATCACCGTGGCTTCTTCGTCGTCGGGCAACAGCATTTCCTTGCCTACGGGGCCGGTGATTTTGACATCATCTCCAGGTTGCAAAGCGGTGAGAAAAGTCGAACAAACACCAAAGACTTTTTCACCGGTTTCTGGGCTTTTGTACTCTAGGCGGCGGACGCACAGAGAGACTGTTTTGTCGTCTACATCGTCTCCGTGACGGGTGGAGGCGATCGAATAAAGCCGAATTTTGTGAGGTTTGCCGTTTTTATCGGTCCCATCGGGAATAATCCCGATACTTTGACCTTCGAGATAGTGTAACTTGCCTCCAGAAATGTCAAATTTGACGTGACGGACTGTACCCTCGCCGCCTTCTCTGACCATTTCTTCTGTAGAAATGCACTTACCAATATAGGGATTGGCCGGCTTGTAGAGGTTAACAGGAACCTGAACTTTTTCCTTGGCTTGAGTCATGGGCTTAGTTTTTTCTCCAGATTTCTGACTCTGTAGCCCTGCTTCTGGTGCGACTTTGCCATTATTAGTTTCGGGAGCGCCGTTTAAGGGGCGGATGCTGATGATTTTGCCACCCATGCGAGCAATTCGGCGCATTTCCTGATTCATGCGATCGTAGGGCACGGAGATAAATACGCTGCCGCTACGGCGAATCGGGCTACTTGTTTGGTCAGTTTTGCTCTGACGCATACCCTCCACTTCGTAAACAAAGATGCGGCTGCCTGATTCTGAGTTGGCCGCTACACCAGAGATGCTCGGGCTGTACATTTGTTGCTTGTCCTTCACGATACAGAGTTATAAAGAGAGAGAATGTGACGTTAGACTCAATTTACTTTTTTTTTAAGGCCATCTAGACTAATTGGCCGCGCCAATCTTTGGGCCTCCCCACGCCGGCGGGAGTGTCAAGTTGCGATCGCTCGCGTCTGGAATTTCCAATTAGCCGAACATCACGCTTGCCGAGTCCGGCTGCGTTCAGGTGTTGACCTATAGCTATTGTTGTCTGCGTACTGCCAATATTTTACCCGATCGGGGGATCTGCCCCGATAAGTCCTTCTGATTTGGGAGCGCCCCACCAGAGAAAGGATGATTCGAGCAGTTTAATGAGGCTGAGCTTGTAGGGGGCGAACGCATTCTGGTAAGATTAACCACTAAACTTAGTATTAATTACTTGCGTTGAAGATTGCTTGGGTCTTCCCGGGCAGGCAGTCAACTGACTGCTGTATGCTGGTGAGAACTCGATCCTCTCGGAGTAGCAAAGCAGCATAAAGCCTGCTTGTCGATACCTGCGGGCTGAAATTTTGTGGAATCTAGACTTGAGTTAGTTAGTAAACAGTGATTTTGTTAGAGGGAAACTATGACCAGTAAGCCGGATCGCGTGGTTTTAATTGGCGTTGCCGGAGATTCCGGATGCGGAAAATCTACTTTTTTACGCCGATTGACAGATTTGTTCGGGGAAGATTTCGTGACTGTAATCTGCCTCGACGACTATCATTGTCTCGATCGCAAGCAGCGCAAGGAAACAGGGATTACAGCCCTTGACCCCAGAGCGAACAATTTTGACCTGATGGCCGAGCAAATGAAGGCGCTCAAAGAAGGTCACGCGATCGACAAGCCGATTTACAACCACGAAACCGGTCTGCTCGATCCTCCTGAGCGGGTAGAGCCGAATCACGTGATTGTGATTGAGGGGCTGCATCCCCTTTACGACGAGCGAGTTCGATCGCTCCTCGACTTCAGCGTCTACCTCGACATCAGCGACGAAGTAAAAATTGCTTGGAAAATCCAGCGCGACATGGCGGAACGGGGCCACCGGTACGAAGACGTGCTGTTTGCGATCAATGCTCGCAAACCTGATTTTACAGCCTACATCGACCCGCAAAAGCAATATGCTGATGTGGTAATTCAAGTGTTGCCGACCAACTTGATCAAAGATGACAAGGAGCGGAAGGTTCTGCGCGTGCAGATGATCCAGCGCGAAGGCATCGCCAATTTTGAGCCTGCGTATTTGTTTGACGAAGGTTCAACAATTAACTGGGTTCCTTGCGGCCGCAAGCTGACTTGTTCTTATCCCGGAATTAAGATGTACTACGGGCCCGATGCTTTCTACGGACACGAAGTCTCAATTTTGGAAGTAGACGGTCAGTTTGAAAATCTCGAAGAAGTGATTTACATCGAAAGCCATTTGAGCAAGATTTCTGCGAAGTATGAAGGGGAGTTAACTCACCTGTTGCTCCAGCACCGCGAATATCCCGGTTCCAACAACGGAACTGGTTTGTTCCAAGTGTTGGTGGGATTGAAGATGCGGGCGACTTACGAGAAGTTGACTGCAAAAGAAGCGAAAGTGGCTGTTAGTGTTTAGAACCCTGACATGAAAGATTTGAGAGGCGCGATCGCGCCTCTTTTTTTGTGGAGAAATGAACCGCAGAGGGCGCAGAGGGCGCAGAGAAGAGTTAGGGGAGGGTGTTTGGAAGTAGAGAGTATAAGAAGGTTTTTCCGGCTTCATGGAGGTCGCTATCTAGGGAAAAAGTTAGACTGCGAACTCGAATATCGTCATTTTTTATGTCTAGTGGCTGTTGGAGGTTTTGCGGGTAGACGAGAATTGCATTTTGGCACTTTAACGCATTTGCGTAAGCAACTATTTGATGAATGTCATTATTGGCTACTTTATCGGGAGCTTTGTATTTTGTATCGAGGACGTATTGGACTTTTTTTGTTTCACTATCGCGTATAATTAAGTCAATCTTATCGAAATAATTTGTGTCATGTTCAACTCGGTGTTGTGGTTCGACCTCAAAGCCTTTTGGTGTATTTGCTTTGAGCCATTCAGCGACAAATTGTTCATATAAATTAGCCATGTCTATGAGAAAAGGGAGCATTTCGCGATCGCCTGTTTCGTGACTGGGCCCTGTGTTATCTAAAAAGAATCGACATAAGGCGTGTAAAAGTTGATAATCTTCATTCAAACGGTGATAATTTCTATCAATACAAGCTTCTGATTTAAAAGGTTTTAATGTAACAAATCCTTGGAGTGCGTGAAAGGCTTTTCGCACTGTGGATGAAACAGATTCACGGCACAAACCGCTGCGGCCAATGATGAATAGTGTCCAAGCCAGAATTTGATTGTCTTCGATATCGCCTGTTTGTTCGTTGTAGTGGCATTTTAGTTTAACATCCCAAGGTTTTTGCAGGGCTGACCGCAAATCGACGCGGCCGCGAATGTAGGCGAGTTTTTCAGTTTTGGATAAGTAATCGCGATATAATCCTTTGCGACAGCGTTCTAGAATTTTTTGGGCAAGAATGTTAGCTAATCTCTCGTAACTTTGTTCTAAAGATTGGCACTGAATCGCTCCTTGGGGAAATTTTATCTTAAGGTTGTAGGCATAGTCAAGCATTCCGAAGAGGTTGTTTATGGGAACCTTGGGGCGGATGGCGATGTGAAATTCTGGAGTGATTGGAATGTTGCCCACTCTGCCTTTAGATTTTAAGTGCCATTGATATTTTGTTTTAGGGTTGGGAAATTCTATCTCTATTTCCTTGGCATAATTATGGTATATTTTCTGTCCTACTGATTCGGGGATTGAGTCTTGGTCAAAAGTTGCTAATTGATATTCTGTAAGTTCGATAATTCGGCGGGATTCTGGTTTCATAATTGTGGTGGATGCGGTAACGCCACCGTATCGGCGTTAATGACGGCGTTAGATTGTCAATAGCCCAATTTATTCTTGATATTCTCCCAGAGAAACTCATCCATTTTTTCCAGGTTATCAAAGAAGTATTCTTCGAGGTATGGCTCAATTTCCATTTGCCAAATATCTCGGATATCTTCAGCTAAGGTTTTTGTCAAAAAGAAGGAGATGCCTAGTTCATAGTGTTTATTGTTAATTGCGCGATTGACATCTTCTAGAATGCTAGTTAATTTATCAACTGGAAAACCTGTTTCCTCTCTCTGGTGATACTGTCGCAGGACTTCATAGTTTGGAGAGACGGGAATGAATGCGAAGCGGCGGCGGAGTGCGTTATCGACTAAGGCAATAGAACGGTCTGCTGTGTTCATGGTGCCGATAATGCGGACATTTGTAGGGATTCTAAACTTTTGACCGCTGGCTAGTGTAATAAAGCGTTTTGTGTCCTGTCGGTCATCTAGGAGATACATTAATTCTCCAAATACTTGAGATAAATTTGCCCGGTTAATTTCATCAATAATCAGAACGCAAATGTCTTGACAAGACTCAGCTTTTGTGCAAAATTCTAGGAATCTGCCGGGAACTATGGGATAAGTTAATTCCCCATCTTGACTTTGCGGACGGATGCCTTGAATAAAGTCTTCATAAGTATAAGCTGGATGAAATTGGATAATGTCTGAAAAGCCGTCACCGCCACCGATTAAGTATTGGGCGAGTTTTTGAGCGAGGAAGGTTTTTCCGGTTCCGGGCGGGCCTTGGATGATGGCTTGTTGCTTGCGGTTAATGGTGCGTATCCAGCGGTTTAGTTCAGATGTTTGAAAACCAGTAAAGTAAGAAATTTCTTCGAGGCTATGATAGAATCGATTAAATTCTTTTGTATATACTGAAAAATATTGACTGATAAGCAGAGGTAACTCATTATCATACAGATTGCAACATAAAAACAAGGGAAATATTTTTTTAAAAGTTTGCGCTATTATTTGAATTAACTGTTTAGCAGAATATCCTAATACTTGTTCAGATTCAAGTGATATAGCGATCTGAATATTAGTAATTTTATGTGTTTTAACTTCCGGTGGTTGTTCGGCTAAAGAAATAATACTTTCCAATAATTCATAAATACATTTTTGACGTTTCATGATTATGCTACGCGATTCCGGCCAAATGGAATTAACACGAATTATTTGCTGAGTTAAATAGCAATGATGTTGATTGGGAAGCTCGTAACGTTTAAGCATTTCGATTACACCTGGTTTATCTTGATAATTACATTGATAATTATCTATTATGCAATCAACATACTCACTTTTTGCATAAAAACCAAAAGTTAACTTTTCGCTGTCAAATCTTAGCATTAACTGAGCATCATCTAGAGAATTGATATCTTCAAACCCAAAAGCTACACTGTAAGCTATTGATTGGCAAAAGTCTGTTGTAATGATAGAGCCCAGTCTTTCCCACTTGATATTTATATGTTTTTTGATAAAATCTGGTAACATCTGTTCCACCTGAATTGAAACAGACTTTAATGGTTCTTCTACATATTTTAAGAAATCTTTTTTGTGTGCCAGGTAAAAATCTGAGCTTTCATCTGCTGTAGTATAAAATTGTGCCAATAAGTTAAATGTGTTTTCTGAAAAAGGACATTCAGGATGTACAAAAACTTTTTCCATTTTTTATGTAGGTTTAAGATGACTCAATTGTTGTTCTTAAATTATTGGGTTCTTCATTAGTTGGTATGCTAAACTAACAATTAAATGCTTGCGTAAGCAAACATCTATTTTTGTAGTTGTCAAAATTCCTAAACCCATATGCCGAACGTTTTATTAACTTAAGCTTGTTGTTAATACCCTCAACAATACCACTTGTTGTTCTATTATCAAAGTAAGCAATTATCTCATCAATCCAATTGGTAATAGTCTTCACACTATCAGGAAAATATTGTTTAGCTCTTTTCTGCCAGATCCCAATTCTCAACAATCCCCTCAACCAATTTGTTTTTGGGTTGTTAAATATTTGTCGGAATTTTTCTTTTAATTTATGCATTTCTGCAAGAGGGGGACACACTTTTTTCACTTCCATTAACTTGATATTTTGCTTTTCATTTAAATCCTCTTGATTCTTTAATAATGAATATTTACTGTCGTTTATCCCCTCTAATATTTCTTGATACTCTTCTAGTTT